>NZ_JBSGCY010000033.1:0-52468 GCF_053602115.1 Nocardia sp. NPDC004582
ACCGCGATCCCGACTGACACCGCGGCGAGCACACTACGAATCGCGCTTCTCACAGATCCCCCCGAATCTCCGGCCCTCGCTGGGCGCGCGCACCATTCGCGACGAGATCGACGCCCTGCGCACCATGGGCATCGACCCGGTCGCCCGGCTGGTGGTGCCGCGCATGGTGGCCATGGTGGTGGTCGCGCCGCTGCTCAATGTCCTGATCATCTTCGTCGGCGTGCTGGCCGGGTACGCGGTCGCGATCGGCGCGCAGGGCGTGACGCCGGGCAGCTACTGGTCGGCCTTCGGCTCGTTCACCGTCGTCACCGATGTCTGGGTGTCGCTGGGCAAGTCGGTGATCTTCGGGTTCCTGGTGGTGGTGATCGCCTGCCAGCGCGGCCTCGAGGCCAAGGGCGGCCCGCGCGGCGTCGCCGACGCCGTCAACGCGGCGGTGGTGCTCTCGGTGGTGACGCTGATCGTGGTGAACGTGCTCGTCACCCAGTTGGTGACCATGTTCCTGCCGACCCGGGTGGCCTGACATGACGCCCTCGACACACCGGCCCGCCGCGATCCGCTACTACGCGATGAAGCGCTCCGCGCTGCTCGGACCCCTCGAGAACGCCGGATTCGCACTGGGTTTCGCCTGGCACGTGCTCATCGCGGTGCCGCTGACCCTGCGCCGCTACCGGGCCGAGACCATGCGCACCGTCAACAATATGACCTGGGGCCGGGGCTCCATCATCGTCGGCGGCGGCACCGTGCCGATGATGATCGTGCTGGGCCTGGCCATGGGCGCCTCGGTGGGCATCGAGTCCACCGCGACCCTGGACATGATCGGGCTGGGCCCGGTGACCGGCGTGGTGTCGGCCTTCGCCAATACCCGCGAACTGGCCCCCATCGCCGCGGCCATCGGTTTCGCGGCGCAGGCCGGCTGCCGGATGACCGCGGAGATCGGCTCCATGCGCATCGCCGAGGAGATCGACGCGCTGGAATCGCTGGGCCTGCGGTCGATTCCGTTCGTGGTGACGACCCGGGTGATCGCGGGCGCGGTGGCCATCGTGCCGACGTTCCTGATCGCGTTGATCCTCAGCTACCTGGCCTGCGCCGCGCTGGTGACCCTGCTGCACGGCCAGGCCACCGGCGTCTACGACCACTACTTCTACCAATTCGTCAGCGGCGCCGACATTCTCGCGGCCGTGACGAAGGTTCTCGTCTTCGGGACAGCGGTGATTCTCATTCACAGTTATTTCGGCTTCTTCGCCACCGGCGGCCCCGAGGGCGTGGGCATCGCCTCCGGCCGGGCGGTGCGCGCCAGCTTCGTCGTCATCATCGCGCTGGACATGGTGCTCACCCTGCTGCTGTGGGGCATCGACAGCGCCGTGGAATTCACGGGGTGACGTGATGCCGACCTATGGAATGCCGGGGGTGCCCGTCGACCGGCGCCGCTCGCTGCTGATCGGCGTGGGCGCGGCGGCCACCGTCGCGCTGATGGCCACGGCCGCGACCGGTTACCACGCGACCCGGCCCGAGGACGGGATGCGGGTTGCTCTGTACACCGAGCAGATCGGCGACGGCATCGACACCGGCAGCCGCGTCTCGCTCGACGGGGTGGCGATCGGGCGCGTCGACGACATCTCCCCCGGTCCCGCCGGCACCCAGCGAATCACGCTGCGGCTGACCGCGTCCCGGCTGCACGGCCTCGACGACAGTCTGCGCGTCGACTACGCGCCGGAGAACCTGTTCGGGATCAGCGAGATCGAACTGCGGCGCGGGCCCGGCGGGCAGCCGTTGCGGCCCGGCGCGGAGATCCATCTCACCGGCGCCCGCGCGGCCGACGTCTACGACGCCACCATGGGCAGTCTGCTGCGCAGCATGTCGACGGTGTCGACCGCGGTGCTCACCCCGCAGCTGTCCACGCTCATCGACCGGCTGGCCACGGATCTGCGCGCCTTCACGCCGTTCCTGCAGTCGATGGTGTCTATGGCCCGGGTGGTCGCAGACAATCAGCGGCTGCAGCCCGCACAACTGCTGGGCCGCTTCGGGGATGCGCTCGGGCCGACCTCGGAACTGGTGGACGCCACGGTCAGCACCATCGACCACATCTATCGCATCGAGGATCTGCGCACCGATCGCACCCGCATCGACGCGGGCCTGAACATGGTGATCACCCAGCTGTTCCCGACGCTGACCAGCACACTGTTCCACGCCGCGACCTTCTCCGGGTTCACCGACATGCTCGCGCCGCTGCTCACCGTGCTGGCGCAGATGGTGCCCGCCCCGCAGCGCTCCGGCGCCGAGATCGCCGAACTGCTCACCCGGCTGCGCGACGCCATGCCGGACACGCCGTCGGGTCCGGTGCTGAATCTGGACGTCGAGCTGAGCGGTGTTCCCGCCGTGGCCGTCCCGTTGCTCGGAGGAGCTCGGTGAAGGCGGTCGGACCGGTGCTGTGGCGGCTGGCCCTGTTCACCGGGGCGATGCTGGCCGTGCTGGCGCTGGTGATCAGCCTGATCCAGCGGCCGATCAGCGGCGAGACCCGTTCCTACCGTGCGCTGTTCACCGACGCCAACGGTTTGAAGTCCGGCGACGACGTGCGGATCCGCGGGGTCGCGGTGGGCAAGGTCGGTGAGATCGAGCTGGCGGGCGCGCAGGCGTCGGTGCGATTCACGGCCCGCACCGACACCGCACTCTACGACAACAGCACGCTCGCCATCAGGTACCAGAACATGACCGGGCAGCGGTACATCGATGTGCAGCAGCCCGCCGATCCGGGTGCGCGGCTGCCCGGCGGCGCGGTCATCGGAACCGCGCACACCGTCCCGTCTTTCGACGTGACCGCCCTGTTCAACGGTCTGAAGCCGGTACTGGCGACGCTGTCCCCGGAGGCGCTCAACACGTTCTCCGAGAGCATGCTCGCCGTCATCGAGGGCAATGGGACCGGACTGGGCCCGGCCCTCGACGCCATCGGCAAGCTCGGCGCGTACGCCGGCGACCGGCAGCGGGTGATCTCGGTGCTGATGGCGAATCTGGCCGATATCTCCGACAAGCTCGGGGGACGCTCGCAGGGGCTGGTCAGCCTGCTGCGCAATCTCGCCGACGTCTACGAGTCGTTGCAGGTCAACATGAACGGGCTGCTCGACTTCGCGCTCACCGCGCCGCCGGTGCTGTATCCGCTGGACAGTCTGCTCGCGACGCTCGGGCTGAACGTGGGCGACAACCCCGATATCGACGCCGACGTGCGGCGGCTGTTCCCCGACCCGCAGCAGACGGTCGACGCCTTGAGCCGGCTGCCCGGCGCACTGGCCGCGTTGTCGGCGTCGATTCCGAACTTCGCCGGCGCGGGGTCGCTGTGCACCAAGGGAAAGGCTGATGTGCCACCGGTTCTGCAGGTTCTGCTCCGCGGACAGCAGGTGACGATATGCAACCCGTGAGGCGCCGCGAACTGCGGGCCGGGCTGGCCGCGGCCGTGGTGTTCGCCGCCGGTCTGCTGGCCGCCGCCGTGTTGTACGCCGTGCCGTTCGGCGCTCGCACCTATGTCGCCGAGCTGTCGGAGGCGCAATCGGTCCAGGCGGGCGACGACGTCCGGGTGGCCGGGGTGCCGGTCGGCACCGTGAAAGACCTGGAGCTGCGACCGGATCGGGTGATCATGCGATTCACGGTGCGATCGGGTGTGTTCCTCGGCGACCTGACCTCCCTGGACATCCGCATGCTCACCGTCGTCGGCGGCCACTACGTGGCGGTCGTTCCGGCGGGCACGAAACCGCTGGGGCAGCAGCATATTCCGTCGGACCGGGTCCGGCTGCCCTACAGCCTGATCCAGGCGTTCCAGGACGCGACCACGCCGCTGCGCGCCGTGAACGGAAACACCCTGCGTGGCAACCTGTCCGCGCTGGCCGGATCGCTCGAACAGAGTCCCGGCAGTCTGCGCGAGGTGCTGAACGGCGTCCAGGGCTTCGTGGACGTACTGGATCGCCAGCGCGCGGACGTGTCACGGGCCGTGGCGCTGGCCGACGAGTACGTCACCGCCATCGACGGCGCGCGCGGTGAACTGCGGCGGCTCATCGAGAAGATCAATCTGCTCGAGACCCTGCTGGTGAACAATCGCGCCGAACTGCGGGAGGCGGTGCGGTCCCTGGACCGGGTGGTGAATCGGCTCGGTGGGCTGCAACCGGCCTGGGAATCGACGCTGAAACCCATGGCGGAACAACTGTCCACCGCCGCGACCCGGCTGACCGAGCTGGGCGGAAAGCTCGAGCCGCTGATCACCGCCGTGCACGGCCTGCTGGAGAGGTTCCAGCAGCTGGTGCTGCCGGACGGGCAGCTGGGGGTCACCGACGTCGCCGCGACGGTGTGCGTCCCGGTCCCGGGGAAGGCGTGCTGATGTCGGTTCGAATCCTGCACCGGGTCTTGGGATCTCGCGCGCTCATGTCCGTGCTGGGCGTGCTGGCGGTCTGTGTCGCGGTGGCCGTCACCTATGTCGTCGCCTTCGATCCATTGCGCAAGACCGACGCCTATTGCGCCCTCATGCCCGACGGCATCGGGCTGTACCCGGGCAATCACGTCACCATGCGCGGCATCACGGTCGGCACGGTCACCGCGGTCGCACCGCAGGGCACCAAGGTGCGCGTCGATTTCACCGTGGACGCAACGCATCCGGTACCGGCCGACGCCGCGGCCACCACGGTCTCCGACACCGTCGTCGCCGACCGGGACCTGGCCGTGCTCAGCGGCGGACAGGCCACCGAGCGCTGGGACCGCGGCCAGTGCCTGACCCGCACGCTGACGCCCAAGAGCATCACCCAGACCCTGGACGCCATGGCCCAGCTGTCGAGCGAGGTGCTGGGCCGCGACCAGGACGACACCCTCGGCCGGGCCGTCGCCGCGCTCGATTCCGCGACCGCGGGCACCGGACCACAGCTCAACGAGATCATCCGAAAGCTCGGCAGCGCACTGCATTCCCCGGACGCCGCCATCGGGCATCTGGCGGGACTGATCGACGCGCTGTCCGCACTGTCGGAGGCGATCGCGAACCATTGGGGGGACATCAAGTCGATGCTGACGCGGATGGGCCCGGTGCTCGATCAGGTCAACAACGAACTCTTCACCGAGACCGTGGTGATCATCGACGGCTTCCGGCGGGTGCTGCCACTGTTCAACGACGTCACCACGCTGTTCGGCGATCCGATCTTCGAGGCCCTCGACGCGTCGATCCCGCTGCTGCGCTTCATCGGGGCGCATGTCGGAACCTTGCGCGAGATCGTCACCAAGACACCGATTCTCACCTCGGCGGTCACCTCCGCGGTCGGCTCGGGCCGCGCCGATCTGCAGGTCACCCGGGCGGTTCTCGGCCTGGCGGGTGCGCGATGAGGGCGGCGCGCGGGCGGCGGCTCTCGACGGCGATCGCGGCGGTCACGATGCTCGCGGCCGGCGGGTGCGGCTTCGACCCCGCCGCGATTCCCGTTCCGGGAACCGGTGTTTCGGGCCCCACCTACGACATCCACATCGAGTTCGCCAATGTGCTGAACCTGCCGTTGCGGGCCAAGGTGGTGGCCAACGGGGCCCAGATCGGCACCGTCACCAACGTGACGCTGGTCGACGCCGCGCCCGGGCGTGCGGGATTCGTTCGCGTGGACGCGACGGTCCAGCGCGCGGCGCACCTGCCCGCCACCACCTCGGCGGAACTGCGGCAGAACACGGTGCTCGGCGACATCCACATCGCCCTGCGCACTCCGGCGGACGGTTTCGGCACGCTGCTCGACGACGGCGCCACCATTCCACTGCGGCAGACCAAGCCGCCCGTGCAGATCGAAGACGCCATGGCGGGGATGGCGACCTTCATCCAGGGCGGCGCGTTCGACAAGCTGCAGGACATCGTCAACCGGTTCAACAGTGTGCTGCCCGCCGACCCGCGCGAGACCGCGCGGATCGCGGGCGTGGCGGGAGCCGATGCCCAGGATCTGGCCGCCCACCTCGATCAGGTGGACCTCTTCCTGGACGGGCTCGCCACCGACGCCGCGGTGGTGCGCGATCGCGACGAGCTGTTCGGGGAGCTGCTGACCCCGCCCGCGGTGGCGCAGGTCTCGGCGGCGATCACCTCGTTCGTCGGCGCCATCGGGGTGATCGGCGCGCTCGGCCCGGTCGCGCACGCCCTGGTGTGGCTGGCCCCGCTGGTGAGCGCCGGGGACGCGGCCGCGCGCGCCTTCGTGCCGCTGGCGTTCACGGCGCGGCCGCTGGACCTGGAGGCGCCGTCGAATCTGAACGCCCTGGTCGCGCTGTTGCGGGACAAGGTGATTCCGTTCGCCGAGCACGGGCCCAAGGTCGACGTGGTGCGAGTGGGCACCGGTGATCCGGTATCGCGCGACGAACAGGTCGACCGGATCGTCGAGACGCTGCGCATGATCGGAGTGGTGCGATGAAGCTCGGTTCGCTGGTCTCGCTGGGCGGTATCGCCGGCATTCTGGTGCTGGGGTCGGGATACCTGGCGATAGGGGTCGCCGGCGTCGACCCGATGGCCGAATACACCACCGCCACCATGGTTCTCGGCAATACGGCGGGCCTCGCCACCGGCTCGCCGATCCTGCTCAGCGGCGTGAAGGTCGGCGACGTCACCGCGGTGCGTGACGCCGACTCCGGGGCCGAGGTCCGCTTCCGGGTGACCGGCAGGTACCCGATCCCGGTCGACAGCGCCGTGAGCATCGAGCAGCTGTCCGCGCTGGGCGAGCCCTACGTGGAGTTCACGCCGAAATCCGAGGGCGGGCCGTATCTGCGTGACGGGCAGACGATCTCGGCCGAGCGGATCTCGCGGCCGCGCTCGATTCCCGAGGTGGCGCGGCTGATGACGCAGGTGCTGAATCAACTCGATCCGGCGGCCATGAGCCGGCTCACCGACACCTTCGGCGGCGCCCTGGACGGCACCGACTCCGCCATGGCCGACCTCGGCCGCTCGACCGCGCTGCTGGCCGCCAGTCTGGACAGCCGCCTGCCCGAGATCGCGAAGACGTTCACCGACATGCAGACCATGGCCGACGACATCGGCTGGGTCGCGACCGCGGCTCCGGCCGCCGCACCGCCGTTCGTGGAATTCAGTGTGCGCGTGGACCAGATCGCCCAGGCGCTGGGGCGACTGTTCCGGGCGGGCGGCGGCCCGCGGATGTACCTCGACGAGAACGGCCTGGTGCCGTTCCTGACCCGGCTCACCGCGTGGGTCGACACCGCGGGGCCGGAACTGGCACCGCTGGTTCCGGTGCTGCGTCCACTGGTGGACGACGCGGCGGCGCAATCCCCCCGCATCGATCTGAGCCGCCTGATCAGCGCGGCGCTGGACGGCGTCGGCGACGATGCCGTGCGGCTGCGGATCCATCTCAAATGACCGACCGAGGAGCCCCCATGCCGAGCACGACCACCACCGAAGACACTGCCGCCGAACAGGTTCCGGAGACGACGGCCCGGGTGCGCGCCACCCGATCGGTGCCCGTGACGACCATCGTGCGCGGCGCGGCGTACCTCGGGGTGGCGGCCGCCCTGTGCGCGACCACCGCGCTGTGGCTCTCGGCCCGCGGCGACGCCCGGCACGAGCGCGACACGGCCGCCGGCAATCGGCACGCCGAGCAGGTGGCCGCGGACTACGCGGTCGGCGCGTCCAATATCGACAACGCCAACTTCCAGGCCTGGGTCGATCGGCTCAAGACCAACACCACCCCGCAGCTGGCCAACAAGTTCGACGCCACCGCGCCCAAGCTGCAGGAGATCCTGATCCCGCTGAAATGGACCTCCACCGCGAAGCCGATCACCGCCAAGGTGGCGAGCGAGTCCGGCGGGGTCTACAAGGTCAACGCCTTCGTCAGCGTGACCTCCACCAGCGCCCAAACCCCCGACGGCGGCCAGATGACGGTCACCTACAACGTCACCGTCGACAGCAACGCGGGCTGGAAGATCACCGACGTCGGCGGCATGGACGGCGCCATGCCCCTCAAATAGCGACCTATTTCCGCACCACTGATCGACGACAAGGGAAGAACATGTCCGCACCTGCAGCACGCTCGGTCGACAAGGCCGAGATCGTGATCACCGGAGCCACCAACGGCATCGGCAAGGAGATCGCCCGCGACCTCGCCACCCGCCACGCCCGCCTCACCCTGATCGCCCGAAATCCGCGCAAGGCCGCGGAAACCACGGCGGAACTGCTCGCGCTGGGGGCCGCCCACGTCGATGTCGTCGAGGCCGACCTGTCCGACCTGTCCTCGGTGCGGGCCGCGGCCGCGCGACTCCACGACCGCCTCGACCACATCGACGTCCTGGTGAACAACGCGGGCATCACCCTGTTCCGCAGCGAGCCGCCGACCGTGGACGGCTTCGACGCCATGATCGCCACCAACCACCTGGCGCCGTTCCTGCTCACCGTCGGTGTGCTGGACCTGCTGACCAAGACCCCCGGGGCCCGCGTCGTCAACACCGCCTCCGAGGCCCACCGCCACGCGCGCCGCCCCGACGCGGCCACCCTGGCCCGGCCGACGGAGTACGGGGCGTGGGGCGGACAGCTCGTGTACGGCCAGTCGAAGCTGCTCAACATCCTGTTCACCAAGGAATTGGCGCGGCAGCTGCACGGCACCACCGTCACCGCGAACTGCTTCTGCCCCGGCGCGGTCTCGACCGGCCTGGTCCGGGACAGTTCCGCGGTCAGCCGCACCTGGTCGGTGGGCGCGCGGGCCCGCATCCTGCGTCGCCCCGCCGCCGGGGCGCGCCCGGGCCTGCGCCTCATCCTCGATCCCGCCCTGGACGGGGTCACCGGCCGGTTCGTCACCTCCACCCCCGGGCTGCGCTTCCTGCCGCCGCTCGCCGCTCTCTCCGATACCGCACTGCACCAGCGCATCTGGCAACGCAGCGCCGAGCTCACCGGGGTGTAGCGGTGCGCGCGCCACGTCGACCGTGACCACCCCGCCCCGCTTCACCCGCACGCGCTACCGGCGCGAGATCCTCGATCACCTGGGCACCTGCCCCGTCTGCGGCTATCCCTCGCAGGCGCACCTGGTCACCACGGAATTCCTCAGCGGTGACCACGAATCCACCCTGTTCGTCACCTGCGGCCTGAGCTGCGGGTGGCAACAGTCCACGCCCTCCTGAATTAGGAGCGATGAATGTCCCCTGCCCACAACCGAACCCGGCGACCCGCTCGGTTCCCGCGCCTCGCGGCGGCGGTCACGGTCCTCGCCACCGCCGCCACCCTCTGCGCGACCGCGGGCGCCGCGGCCGCACAAGATGATTCGGCCCTGACGGTGTTTCCCTTGCGGCCGATGTCCTCGCCCGCGACCATCGCCGCCGGGCCCGACGGCAATCTCTGGTTCACCGAGCTCACCGGCAATGCCATCGGCCGGATCAGCCCGGCCGGGGCGCTCACCGAATTCCGCACCGGACTCAGCGCACTCAGCGGTCCCGACCGAATCGCGGCCGGGCCGGACGGGAACCTGTGGTTCACCGAATGGTTCGGCGGGCGCATCGGGCGCATCAGTCCCGACGGCGTGATCACCGAGTTCGCGGCCGGCATCACACCGGGTAGCAGCGTATTCGGCATCGCGGCCGGGCCGGACGGGAATCTCTGGTTCACCGAATCGGTCTCGAACAAGATCGGGCGCATCACCCCGGACGGGGTGGTGACCGAATTCCACGGCGGGTCGAATCCGCTGGCCGCCCCCACCGACATCGTCGCCGGATCCGACGGGAACCTGTGGTTCACGCAGCGCTTCGGCGGCATCGGCCGGATCACCCCGCAAGGCCAGGTCACCGTGTTCACCGACGGCATCACGCCGATGGCCGGGTCGGTCAGCATCGCGGCCGGCCCGGACGGGAACCTGTGGTTCACCGAGACTTTCGGCGGCCGCATCGGACGGATCACGCCCACCGGGAAGGTCGACGAATTCACCGGGCCGCTGACCGCGACCACCCTGCCGGTGAACATCACCGCGGGTCCGGACGGCAATCTCTGGTTCACCGAGTACGGCGGCGCCAACCTCGGCAGGATCTCTACCGACGGGCAGATCACCGAAGTGCGCAATGTCGGATTCGCGACCGTGCCCGACGGCATCGTCGCCGGATCCGACGGCAACCTGTGGTTCGTCCAGGCGGCGGCCTCGCGGATCGGACGGTTCACGCTATGACGACACCGCAGCGCATCGCGATCCTGGGCGCGGGATCGATCGGGAGCCTGTTCGCGGCCCAGCTCGCCGCGGCCGGGCAGGACGTGACGATGATCGTGCGCAATGACGTTCGGCGCGCGTATCTGCACGAGCACGGGCTGGTCACCCGTTCGCGGCTCAGCGGGAAGACGGCGACCGTGCGAGTCGGGCTCGCGGCCGAACTCCGGGAGGCGTACGACCTGGTCATCGTGGCGGTGCAGCGGCCGCACATCGAGGCGCTGGTTCCGACCTTGGCGGCCAATGGATCTCGCGCGATCATGCTGATGTTCAACTGCGCGTCGGGGGCCGGGCAGTGGGCCGATCAGATCGGGGCGCGGCGGCTGCTGTGGGGGTTCCCGGCCGTGCTCGCCGATCTCCAGGACCAGGTGCTCGAATACGCCATCGTGCCGGCGGCACTGAAGTTCGTGCAGGTCACCACGGTCGGGACAGTCGACGGCGAGGTCACCCCCGAGCTGGCGGCGGCCCGGGACGCGTTCACCGCCGCGGGGATTCCCACGGTCGTCGATCCCGATATCGACGCCTGGCTGAAAACCCATGCGGCCTATATGGCTCCGATCATGGCGATGGGCTACCTCCCGCCGCGCGGACGTTTCGGCCCCAGGCTGCGATGGTCCGACGCCCGCGCGCTGGCCACCGCGATCCGGGCGGGCTTCGCGGCGGTGCGCGGCAATCGGATTCGGCTCACCCCGGGGAACATGCGCTTCCTGGACCGCCTGCCCGCCGGGGTGCTGACCGGGCTGCTGTGGACGGTGTTCTGGTCGCCGATGGCCAAACGCTCGCTGAGCTCGCATTCGGGGGCCGCGCCGGGCGAGGTGGCGATGCTGCTGGCCGAACTGGAGGCCCTGGCCCGGCGGGCCGGCACCAGCCCGGAGGCGCTGCGCACGCTGGCCGGACAGGTGCCGGTCGCCTGACCGCTTGCCGAATCTAGTAACTCATCGGCCGTCCGCAACCTGTGGCGAACCGTCCGGAATTCATAAATTCAATAGCAGCTCGATGAATCACGGAACCGAGGAAAACCCGAATTCCGGACGGACGCCGACAGCATTCAACGAAAGGACGAATCGATGACCGCCAACACCACCCCCCTGTACTACCGCGACCAGCAAGCCTGGCGTGACCTGCAGGAATTCCTGCCCGCCCGGCTGCGGCTGGACGAGACGAACGCACCGGAAGAGGATTTCTGGGAATGGCGCGGAAATACCGTACACCTGGATCGCTACCGTAATCCGAGCGCCAATGCGAAGGTCGTCCTGCACCACGGTGTCGGTACCAATGGCCGTCAGATGAGCCTCATTCTCGGCGCACCGCTGGCGCAGCGCGGGTTCGAGACCGTGGCGCTCGACAATCTCGGCTACGGCCTGACCCGGGTCGCCGACGGCACCATCCCCAGCTACGCCGACTGGGTCGATCTGGTGGTGGACTTCCTGGCCTACGAGCAGTCCCGCGACGACCGGCCGATCGTGCTCTACGGCCTGAGCGCCGGCGGCATGCTCACCTACCACGTGGCGGCCAAGGCCCCCAAGGGCACGCTGCGCGGCATCGTCGGCATGACCTTCCTGGACCAGCGTGACCAGCAGGTCAAGGACGAGACCGCCCACGACCTGGTCACCGCCCGCCTGGGCGGGCCGCTGATGGGCGCGTTGGCCCACACCCCCGCCCGGGGCTTCCGCTACCCGATGACCCTGGCCTCGAAGATGTCCGCGCTGGTGAACGACAAAGCGGCGCTGAAGGTCATGACCCGCGACAAGACCTCGGGCGGCAACTCGGTGCCGATCCGCTTCCTGGACTCCTACATGAGCTACCAGCCCGCGGTGGAACCGGCCGACTTCGACGCCTGCCCGGTGCTGCTCACCCAGCCCGCCGAGGACCGCTGGTCGCCGCTGCACCTGAGCAAGCCGGTGCTGGATCCGATCACCAAGGTCCCGGTCACCACCGTGATGCTCGACAACGCGGGCCACTACCCGATCGAGGAGCCCGGCCTGCAGCAGATGCAGGACGCGATCGCGGAGTTCGTCACCAAGTACACGCAGTAGCGAGTACTCGCCGTGCCGCGACGGCCCACCCGAACCACGGAGTTACTAGAATCGGCAAGGACGTGTCCGACCGGTTCCAGGGAGCTCCGTGGTTCATTGGGATGTACCGCGCTCGACGATGGGCGCCCTGCTCACGACCCGGCTCGGCGAAGAGCACGGGCTCACGACGGCAACCCTGTTGCGCGACAGCGGGATCACCGCGGCGCAGCTGGCCGATCCCAGCGGCGAGGTGGCCGCGGCCGAGGAGCTGGCCATCATCGGCAATCTGGTACGCGAACTCGGGAATCCGCCGGGTCTGGGCCTCACCGCCGGCGCCCGGTTCCGGCTCACCTCCTACGGCATGTGGGGATTCGCGATGATCAGCAGCCCCACCCTGCGCTCGGCTATCCGGGTCGGCTTCCAGTTCGCCGAACTGAGCTTCTCCCTGAGCGAGACCGCGCACCGCGACAACGGCCCGGATCTGGAATTGATCCTCGAACCGCTGCGCATCCCGCCGGAGCTGCGCCGCTTCACCATCGAACGGGATATGGCGGGCATCCAGACCCTGCACCGCGATCTGCTCGCCGTGCCGACCGCCCTGACCCGGGTGAGCTTCGCCTTCCCCGCTCCCCCGGACGACGTCCTGCCGCACTACGACGAAATCTTCGGTATGCGACCTGAATTCGACGCGGACCAGAACATCCTCGCCTTCGACGCCGCCCTCGCCGACGCGCCACTGCCGCAGGCCAACGAGCAGACCGCCGCCATCGCCATGCAGCACTGCCGCGACCTGCTCGACCGCCGCCGTGCCCGCACCGGCATCGCCGGCCAGGTCCGCGACCAGCTGCTGGAAAACCTGACCGACCCGCCCGACGCGGTCGCCATCGCGAACTCGCTGCATATGAGCGAGCGCACCCTGCGCCATCACCTCGCCCAGGAGGGCACGTCCTACCGTGCCCTGCTGGACGAGGTCCGCGAACGCCTCGCCGAGGAGATGCTGGTCGCGCAGGCGCTGCCGGTCGCCGAGATCGCCCAGCGCCTGGGCTATCTCGAGGTGTCGAGCTTCTCGCAGGCGTTCCGGCGCTGGAAGGGCATGGGCCCGCGCGCCTTCAAGCAGCTCCAACCGGCTTAGAAGGCGGCCTCGTCGAGGGTCATGATCTCGTCGTCGAGCGCGGCGAGGATGTCGCGGTCGGCGTCGAGGCGGGGCAGGATCTGCCCGGCGAAGAACGTGGCCGTCGCCACTTTGCCCGCGTAGAAGTGACGATCGGCGTCGGCGGAATCCAGTGCGGCGAGCGCGCTCTCGGCGCCGGCCAGCAGCCGCCACCCGACGAGCAGATCGCCCACGGCCATCAGGAACCGGACCGAACCCAGACCGACCTTGTACAGCTCCCTCGGCTGCTCCCCGGCGGCCAGCAGATGGCCGGTCAGGATCCCCGCCATGTCCTGCACCCGCTCGACCGCGACCGACAGCTGCTCCTTGGCGAGCTTCAGCCGCCGCGGGCCGTCGGACTCCGCGGTCCGGCGGACCTGGGTGAGCACATGCCCCAGCGCGACACCGCGGTTGCGGGCGATCTTGCGGAAGAAGAAGTCCTGCGCCTGGATGGCGGTGGTGCCCTCGTACAGCGAGTCGATCTTGGCGTCGCGGATGTACTGCTCGATCGGGTAGTCCTGCAGGAAGCCGGAACCGCCCAGGGTCTGCAGCGATTCGGCCAGGTACTGGTAGGCGCGTTCGGAGCCGACACCCTTCACGATCGGCAGCAGCAGATCGTTGACCGCCGCGGCCAGCTCCGGGTCCGCGCCCGAAAGATGCTGCGCCACCTCGTCGTTCTGGTGCCCGGCGGTGTAGAGGTAGATCGAGCGCAGCCCCTCCGTGTACGCCTTCTGCAGCAGCAGTGAGCGGCGCACGTCGGGGTGGTTGATGATCGTCACCTTCGGGGCGGCCTTGTCGGCCTGCCGGGTCAGATCCGCGCCCTGCACGCGTTGGCGCGCGTAGTCCAGGGCGTTGAGGTAGCCGCTGGACAGCGTGGCGATCGCCTTGGTGCCCACCATCATCCGGGCTTCCTCGATCACCTTGAACATCTGCGCGATGCCGTCGTGCACCTCGCCCACCAGCCACCCGACGGCCGGGACGCCGTGTCCACCGAAGGTCAGCTCACAGGTGGCCGAGGCCTTGAGGCCCATCTTGTGCTCGACATTGGTGACGAAGACGCCGTTGCGGTCGCCGAGTTCGCCGGTCTCGGGGTCGAAATGGAACTTCGGCACGAAGAACAGCGACAGGCCCTTGGTGCCCGGTCCCGCACCCTCCGGCCGCGCCAGCACCAGGTGCGCGATGTTCTCGAACAGGTCGTCGGAGTCGGCGCCGGTGATGAACCGCTTGACGCCCTCCAGCCGCCACGAACCATCTTCCTGCGCAATGGCTTTGGTGCGACCCGCGCCGACGTCGGAGCCCGCGTCGGGCTCGGTGAGCACCATGGTGCCGCCCCAGTTGCGGTCCATCATCAGCTTCGCCCAGTGCCGCTGCCGCGCGGTGCCGACACCGTGCACGACATTGGCGATCATCGGGCCGCTCAGGTACATGTAGGCCGCCGGTTGGGCGCCGAGCACGAATTCCGAGATGGCCCAGGAGACGATCGCGGGCGCGGGCATCCCGCCGATCTCCTCCGCCTTGCCCACCCGCCACCAGTCCGCGTCGCGCCAGACCCGGACCGCCCGCTTGAACGATTCCGGCAGCCGCACCGCGTGTGCCGCGGCATCGAAAACCGGTGGGGTGCGGTCGGTCTCGGCGTACGGGGCCGCCACCGGCCCCTCGGCCAGGCGGGCGGCTTCGGCCAGCATGGTGCGCACGGTGTCGGCGTCGAGGTCGCCGAAGGCGCCCGCGTCCAGGACGGTTCCGAGCCCGAATACCTCGAACAGGTTGAATTCGAGATCGCGGACGTTGCTCTTGTAGTGGGTCACGGGCACCACTGTTCGAGAACGCACCACCGGCTGACAATGGCTTGTTAATGACCGATAAGTAGGAAACCGCGTGAATACTCGCCATTTCCGCACTGGTAGCGGGCCGGACCGATCGACTAAGTTAATCGCCGCTAAGTGGCACAATTCACCGGACCGGCGCCGCGGCGATTCGATCGCCGACCGCCACCAGCACGTCCACGAGATCGTCGCGCCACCGCAGGCGCGGATTGCGCACCGCCTCGATGACGACCGTCGTCAGGGCGCGAATCAGCAACCGCGCCACCGCCGCCGGCAGCTCGGGCCGCACCGCCTGCAGCATGCGTCCCCACTGCGCGATGCCGTCCAGCCGGACCTGCCGGTAACGCCGCACCGCGTCGGTGGGCAGATGCCGGGTCTCACTGACCGTGATGGCCAGCAGATCGGGCTCGTCGACGCCGAACCGGGCGAAGTTGCGCAGCAGCGAGCGGAGCGACGCCTCGGCGCTGCGGGTCTCGGCGACCGCCCGCAGCAGCGTCATCTGCAGCCACTCGTCCTGCCGGCGCACGATCCGATCGAGCAGCTCGGCCTTGTTCCGGAAGTGGTAGTACAGCGCGGGCCCGGACACGCCCACCGCCGCGCCGATGTCCTCGATCCCCACGTCGGCGAAACCGCGGCTGCTGAACAGCTTGGCCGCCTCGGCGAGCATCCGTTCGGAGCGCAGCGCCCGATCCAGGGCCGGATTCCCGCCGATCGCACGCGCCGGCCGCAACGGCGGCCGCCCCGCCGGGTGGCGCGGGAACTCGGTCCGGATCACCTCGGCGACAACGGAATCGAGCGCCTGCGCCGCGGCCTGCGGCGGCAGTTCCGCCCGATGGTAGGACGGGCTCACCGCGATCGACAGCACACACCAGCTCAGCAGTTCGACATCGGCGGCGTCCAGGTCGGGACGACAGCCCCGAATCCAATGCCGCAGATAGCCGGTGATGCGGGCCGCGCGCAGCAGCACCGCGGACCGGTCCTCGGGGGTGAGATGACGAAACTCGAGCTGCCACAACCGGGGCAGTTCACGCAGTTCGAGGACGACCCGGACCAGTTCGGCCGGCACCGCCGCCCCGGACCGGTCCGCGCGATGGGCGGATTCGAGCCGCGCCAGGGTGTCGTCGAGCCCGGCCAGCAGGCATTGCCCGAGCAATTCCCGCTTGCTCCGGAAATGCCGGTACAGCGCCGGACCGGAGATGCCCGCCGCCGCCGCGATCTCGGCCATCGAGGTCCCGTGGTAGCCGCCGTGCGCGAAGGCGTCCACGGCGGCGTTCAGGATCATGACGCGCCGGGTCGGGGGACGCTTTCGCGGCGCGACGGGACGCGACCGGACGCGACCGGCGGGTATTCGCGTAGCGGGCAACGCGGCACGACCTTCATCTGCGGGGCTTGCCGCCACGATAGCGGCCGGACGTCAGCGGGCGGGGGCGGGTGCGCGGTGCAACTCCTTCCGGTCGTAGTAGCCCGTCACGATCAGGCCGACCAGCAGACCGATCACCAATCCGAGCAAGGTCATCCAGCACGCGTGACTCAGACCGGCCGACCCGTCGCCGTTGAAATACAGAATGGCGCGGACGCCCAGGTACACCTGATGCATCGGCTCGAAATCGGCCAGCCAGGCGACCGGCCGCGGAATCGCCTCGACCGGGACGGTGCCGCCGGAGGACGGCAGGCCGAGCACGATGAACAGCACCAGATTCACCAGCAGGCCCATGGTGCCGAGCGCGGAGACGATCGACAGCGCGGTGACGCCGACCGCGATGATCGCGAACGTGCTGTAGAGGAACAGCAGCAGCGGCCGGTCCATCGGCATGCCCAGCCACTTGCCGATACCCAGGAAGATCCCCGCCACCACCGGGGCGACGCCGGTCATGACCGCCCACTTCAGGAACAACGTGCGCAGCCGCGAGATCGGCACCGGCGGATAGTGCAGGTACCAGGGCCCGAACTCGGTCGGCGCGAAACCCAGGGAGGAGTCGACCATTCCATTGATCACCATGGCGCCGGTGAAGCCCGCCAGCAACACCATCACGGTGTAGAAGAAGGCCGTGATCCCGCCGCCGGTGCCGCCGGGCAGCGGATGGAACGGGGTGACCGTCACCTCGATCGGCGCGGCCAGCATGAGCCGGCTCAGCCCCGGCAGCTTCGATACGCCGCCGGAGGGCTGCAACTGGGTGTTCACGGTGTCGGTGAGCCGTTGGCCGACAGTGTCGTTGGCCTGTTTCAGCGCCGTCCCGGCGATGTTCTGCATCACCTGCGATCCGAAGGTGCCGGTGCGCGGATTGGTGAACACCGTGATCTGCGGGCGGGTGACATCACCGGGCACGGCACTGGCGGCCGCGAAGATGCCCAGCCGCTTGGTGAAATCACTGGGGATGACGATCGCCCCGTACACCTTGCCCGTGTTCAGCTGCTGCTGCGCCTCACTGATGCCGAGCACCCGCAGATCGAACTTGTCGGCCGGAATCTGTTGCACCAGAGCGTCATTGATCTGCTTGCCGATATTCGTGGGCTGCCCGCCGATCACGTCGCCGGAGTCCTGATCGACCAGGGCGACCGGGAATCCGTGCAGATGCTTCGACGGATCCACCACGTACGACAGATACATGGTGGCCAGCAGCGCCATCAGCAGCGACACCACGACCGCCGGAGCCAGCCACACCCGGGGACTCTTGCGCGGCACCGACTCGGGAGCGCCGTCGTCCACCGACTCGGGCGCGGCTTCCTCTGCATTCGCCATGGGGTACCCGACTCTCTGTGATTCAGGGATTGGTGCCGGTGACCTCGCGCACGAATGCGTCGACGGCGTCCTCCATCTGGGTGAGTCCGGGTTCCTCGAGCGGATAATGCCCGGCGTTCTCGAGCATCACCAGCTTCACCGGAACCTTCTTGATCGGGTCGAGGACGGGTTTGCTCAATTCCAGCGGCGTCCAATGATCGGCCGCGGGCTGGGTGTGCAGGATCGGGCACACGTCGAAATCGGGCGGCTCGATATCGGGGACGTAGGTGCGGTAATCGTCGAGAAACTTCATCGACGCCACATTGCCCGCCGAAGTCTTGTCCGCCAGAAACACTTTCATGGCGTCGTCGTTGTTGCACAGCGCGCTCATCTTCGAGGCGAGGCTCATCGGGTATTCCAGGCCCTTCATCGGCGACTTGGCCAGGGCTTCGATCCCCTTGGTGCCCACGGTGGCGCTGAACTTGTCGTGCGCGGTGGCGATCCACACGTCCCGGTTGCGCTGATCGAGGAAGGTCATGCCCACGATGCCGGACAGCGTGCCGCGCGGTGCGTGGGCGGCCACATGATAGGTCACCATGCCGCCCGCCGACAGGCCGTACAGCACGATCGGGCGATCGTCGCGCGACTTCTCGTAGCGCAGGTAGTCGGTGACCATCTGGATCCAGTTGCCGTACCCGTAGGTGCCCTCGGGCCGGACCTGCGTCATGCCGTAACCCAGATTGTCGAGCGCGGTGACCTCCCAGCCCTTGTCCGCCAGGGGTTTACCCAGAATGAGGTTCATCTGCCGGCCGTTGGTGCCGACGCCATGATGCAGGATCACTTTCGCGGGGGCGCTGGGATTCAGGTATTGGTCGAGATGGATGTTGTTGCCGTTCCATTCCCAGAAATCCTCGGTGGGAAGGTCCGCCTCGGTGGTGAGCCGAAGCCGGGGCGGCAGGAATTCTTGCAGTTCGCGCCAGGCGGATTGATCGTGGTACAGGGTGTCGGGACCGGTCTTTCGCTTCATGGGAACCCCTCTGGTCCGAGAGTTTGCGAGCCGTTCGCTGTCTTATCGTGCTCAGTGGCCACCGGTCAGTCAATAGTCGGCCACCCCTCGCGAAATTAGCCTACAGTGTGGTACCTACATCTATGTACACAATGGCCACGACCGCCGCGCTCCCGCGCCCGGTCCGTTAGCGACAGGACCCACGGCTATGACAGCCCAGGCATCTCCTGAACTCCCCGCGCTCGCCGAGCCCGATACCGACGAGCGTGAGGACACCTCCCCGCTGCGGTATTTCGGCTGGTATCTGACCGTCATCGGCATCTCGCACCTGCTCTTCCCCCGCCCCTGGGATCGGATGACCGCCATCGCCTATCGTGCGCCGCTGCGCCCGAAGACGCTGGCCTTCGGCGTCACCGAGACCGCCATGGGAATCATGTTCCTGCGCAAGCGAACCCGCCCGCTGGGCCTGCTCGCGGTGATCGCGCAGGCGCTGTTCCTGGTGCGCAGCTTCGTCACCTTCCGTCGCGGAGGCGTCGATGCCGTCTAACACCGTCGAAACCGTCATCGAGGCCCCGCTCGCGGTGGTCTACGAAGTGTTCACCGATCGCGAGCGCAGCGGCGAGTACCTGCCCCTGAGCACCCGCCTGGATGCGCCGGGCACCGACGAACGGCAGGGTGTGGGCGCGGTGCACTTCCTCGGCTTCGGCCGCTTCGGGGTGCGCGAGCAGATCACCGAGCTGGTTCCCGGCGAGCGCATGGTCTATCGGGTGCTGTCCGGGCTGCCCGTGCGCAGCCATGTCGGGACCGTCGAATTCCGGGTGGACCCGGCCGGCACCCGAGTCCGGTACACCATGGAATCCGTTCCCGCGCTGCCGATTCCGGGCGCGCTGGTCCGGGCGCTGCTGCGGCGGTCCACCGCCACCATGATCGCGGGCGCCCGCAAGGCCGCCGCGGCCCGCACGGCTGCCCGGTGAGAGCGGAGGACAACCCATGCCCGAGGAGAAACGACTACCGACCTCCCGCACGGCGCGCACCGCGATCCTCGGCCGCGTCGTAGCCGGACAGGCGGCCCGTCAGGTCGGCGCCCGGATCGCGGCGACCGGCCGCGGCGAGGAGTACCGCGCGGCCACCCTGGAACGCCGCCAGGCCGAGGCCGCCAAGGCGATCGTGACCGGGCTCGGCACCATGCGCGGCGCGGCCATGAAGATCGGCCAGATGCTGGCCGTCGTCGACATGGGCGTCTTCCCTGAGGAAGTCCGCGCGGACATGCAGCAGGCCATGACCAAGCTGCTCGACTCCGCGCCGACGGTGCCCTTCGCCAAGATGCGCGGCGTCATCGAAGGCGATCTGGGCGTCCGACTCGGCAGTGTGTTCGCCGACTTCGACGAGACCCCGCTGGCGGCGGCCTCGATCGGGCAGGTGTACCGCGCCCGGCTGCGCGACGGCCGCGCGGTCGCGGTGAAGGTGCAGTACCCCGGCATCGACAAGGCGATCCGCGCGGACCTGCGCAATCTGTCACTGGTGATGCGGGCCGGGCGCGCCATCGCACCCAATACCGACTGGGCGGCCCTGGCCCAGGAGATCCGGGAACGGCTCGAGGAGGAACTCGACTACGAGCTGGAGGCGATGAACCAGCGCGCGGTGGCGCGGCTGTATCGCGGGCATCCGTTCATCACCGTCCCCGACGTGATCGGCGCGCACTGCGGCCCGCACGTGCTGGTGACCGAGTTCTTCGACGGCGCGCGCTTCGAGGAGGTCCGCGAGCGGTCCGCCGAGGAGCGGAATCGGGTGGCGGAGATCGTCTTCCGTTTCTACTTCGGCGGCCTGATCAACCACCGGCAGTTCTCCCCCGACCCGCACCCGGGCAACTTCCTGGTCGGCGCCGACGGCCGGGTGGCCTTCCTCGATTTCGGCCTGTACAAGCACCTCGGCCGGGAACAGGCCGAAACGCAGCGGGCCCTGCTGTGCGCCATCCTCACCGACGATCCGGAGCGGATCTTCACCGAGATGCGGCGGGCCGGAATGATCACCGACGCACAGGGTGTCAGTCCGGAGATCGCCCACGCCTATATCCGGGACCTGTTCTGGTGGGCCGCCACCGCGGGGCCGGTCGAACTCGCACCGGACGTGATCAACGAGGCGCTGGTCAACACCATCAGCCCCAGCTCCCAGTATTTCGGCATGACCCGGCGGCAGTCGCTGCCCGCCGATCAGGCCGTCGTATTGCGGATGATGCTGCTGGTCATGGCCACCGCCGGGCATCTGCGGGCCACCGGCGACTGGAACGGCATCCTGCGGGAATGGCTGCACGGCGCGGAACCGGCCACCCCGTTGGGCCGGGCCGATCGTGAATTCCGCTCCACCACAACGACTCCCACCCCCCGATCATGACGAGAGAGCCCGACGTGAAGCCGCTCGACCGCCTCCAGTCCGCCGCACTCGACACCGTCAACGCCGCCCTGGCCGCGCCGCTGACCACCGAACTGGTGCACCGCGCGACCGATGCCCGCGATTCGATGCTGCGGATCCAGGACTCCGTGCTCGGCACGCTCAACCTCCCGACCGCATCCGAACAACATCTGCTGCAGGGCCGGGTGCGTGCCCAGACCCGACAGCTCGAGGATCTCCAGGAGCGCGTGGACGAGCTGACCGCCGAGGTACGCGCACTCTGGGCGGCGATCCGGACGATGTCCGCGAACACCGGCGCCGCCCCGCAATGACCGCCTCGCCCGGCGGCGGCGCGCGCCCCGGGCAGGGCGAATGCCCTTCACAGACACCGACTCTCGACAATCGACGAGGAGCTTCACCATGTCGCCCGAACCGTCATCCGACACCCGGCCGCCGATCCGCCAGGACGTCGCCATCCCGCGCGGCGGCCACACGCTCAGCGCGTGGCACTACCCGCCCGCCTCCGACCAGCTGCGCACCGAACACGGCACGCCCGCGGTGATCCTCGGACACGGCTACGGGCTCACCCGCGACTGCGGGCTGGCCGCCTACGCCGAACGCTTCGCGGCGGCCGGGCTGCACGCCGTGGTCATCGACTACTCCGGCTTCGGCGGCAGCGGCGGACAGCCGCGCGAGGTGGTCACCGTCGGTTCGCAACTCGATGATTACGCCGCCGCCATCGACTGGACGCGCGACCTGCCCGGGGTCGACGCCACCCGGGTGGCGCTGTGGGGCACCTCGTACTCGGGCGGTCTGGTCATCGCCGCGGCGGCGCTCGACGGCCGGATCGCCGCCGTCGTCGCACAGGTCCCGAACATGGACAATCGCGCGACACTGCGATTCCTGATCCGCACCACGCCGATTCGCCGCCTCGGCTGGCTGTTCGCCTGTGTCGCCCGGGATCTGGGACGCGGCCTGCTGGGACGCGAGCCCTACTACATCCAGGCCGTCGGGCCCGCGAACGCGGCGGCCGCCTACGTCTCCGACGTCTCGTGGGGATTCGTCGAACCGATCGCCGGCCCCACCTGGCTGAATCGAGTCGGCCTGCGCGACTTCGCCACCGTGCCGTTCTTCCGGGCCGTCAAATATCTGGACCGGGTGCCCTGCCGGGTGCAGTTCTTCGGCTGCGAACTGGACGACCTCACGCCGGTCGAACCGACCCTGCGCGCGGCCGCCCGGCTCGGCCCCCGCGCCGAACTGCACCGCTACCAGGCCGGTCACTTCGAGATCTACGCCGAGCCGTTCATCTCCCGGGCGCTCGACGCCCAGGAGGCGTTCCTGGTCCGGGAACTGGCGGGCGACGCCGTCGGCGGATAACGGGACCGCTCGCGCGCACCCAGGTTCCTGGGGCTGGTCAGGGGCGCGCACAACCACCAAGGTCACTATGGTGAGCATGCGGATGGTGGTGTGGCGCGCGGTGGTCGGCGTGCTGGTGGTGATGGGCGCTGTGGTCGCGCCGGGGCAGGCGAGCGCGGATCCGGGGTACCAGTGGCGGGAGGAGTTCATCACCGCACCCGACGGGACGCGGTTGCACGCGGATGTGCTGCGACCGGTGGGGCTCGGGGACGAGGTGCGGACACCGGTCGTGATGACGGTGAGCCCGTATCGCTCGCACGAAGCGCGGTTGACCGAATTGCGGCCCGGCGGCGGGCCCTCGACCGGGGATCTGCCGGTGCCGATGCTCCTGGCCGCCGGATACACCTACGTGATCGTGGACCTGCGCGGGTTCGGCGGCTCCAACGGATGCCCGGATTTCGGGGGGCCGGGTGAACGGTCGGATGTGAAGACCGCGGTGGAATGGGCGGCGGCCCAACCGTGGTCGACCGGGCGGGTCGGGATGTACGGGGTGTCCTACGAGGGCTGGACCGGGCTCATGGGGCTGGCCGAGAAGCCGGCCGGGCTGGCGGCGGTGGCCGCGTCCGAAGTCGTCGCCGACCCCAACGCGTACCTGTACATGCAGGGCATCGCGTGGAAGTTCTCGCTGAAACCGATCAGCGAACAGGGTTTCCGGCCCGGGGACCTGGCCGGATTCGAGCACCTGCTGATCGCGTCGACACCCGCGCACGTCAATGACTCGGCCGAGTACAAGGCCAACGCGTCATCCTTCGACCCGGCCTGCTACCAGCGCTATCTGGCCGAGACCAGCGATCACGACGCGAACACGCCGTTCTGGCGCGACCGCGATCTGGTGGAGAAGCTGCGCGGCAACACCATTCCGCTGTTCCTCGGCCAAGGGTTCCTCGACTACAACACCCGCGCCGACCGGGTCCTCCAACTGTGGAACGGGCTCGGCCCCGGCGAGCACAAGGCCCTGTTCGGGCAGTGGGGGCACCGCGACTGCAGCGAGAAATGCGGTGCGACACAGTTCTCCTCGGAACTGCTGGCCTTCTTCGACCGGCAGGTGGCGGGCAAGGATGTGACGGTGCCCGGCCCGCGCGTCACCGTCGGGCAGTTCGACGGCCGCTGGCGGGCGGAGACCGCGTGGCCGCCGGCCGACAGCCGTACCCTCGACATCGATCTGCGCGCCGGGCGCTACACCGATCGCGGGCTGCTGCCCGGCGCGGACCGGGAGATATGGACCGTGTCCGCACCGCTCGCCGAGGATCAGCAGCTGTCGGGTGCGCCGACCGCCACCCTCACCCTCGACGGTCCCGCCACGGCCAGCGTCACCGTCGAGGTCTACGACATCGGGCCCGACAATCGGGCCACGGTGATCACCCGCGGCATCGCGCCGGTCGCCCCGACCACCCAGGTCCGCCTGCTCGGCCAGGACTGGCCGCTTCCCGCCGGGCACCGCATCGGCGTCCGGGTCACCGACGTGGTCGACGACGTGTGGGCGCACCCGCCCGCCAACGCCCCCGTCACCGTGACCGCCGCCCAGCTGCACCTGCCGATGCTGTCGGGAATCCGCGTCCCGGACCTGCCGGGCGGCCTCAGCGAGGCGATTCCGAAGTGGCGAAACGAGAAGACCGTCTCCCTGACCACCGATGTGGTGAACAATGCCACTGTGGCCCTGACCTTCCCTCCCCGGACCGGCGGTTAGCCCATGACCAGCACCGCGCCGACCGACGCGCCCACCGTCGACGATGCCACCGCCGAGCGGCTGGCCGGGGCGCTGCGCTGCCGCACCGTCTCCCACGAGGACCACAGCCGCATCGACCCGGCCGAATTCGACCGGCTCATCAGCCACGTGGAGCAGTCCTTCCCCCTGGTCCACACCCACCTCAGCTGGGAGAGCTTCGGCCACAGCCGCCTCTACCGCTGGGCGGGCGGGGACGGACCCGCGACCACCGGACCCGAGCCGGGAACCGGTCGTGAGGCCGTCGGCGCGATTCTGCTGGCGCACATGGATGTCGTGCCGGTGGACGACCACGACGGCTGGCCGTATCCCCCCTTCGCCGGGGTCGTGGACGACGAATTCATCTGGGGCCGCGGCGCGATCGACGACAAGAGCCGGCTGATCGCGATCCTGGAGGCGGTCGAGGCGGCGCTGCGCGACGGTGTCCGGCCCACGCGGACGGTGTATCTCGCGTTCGGCCACGATGAGGAGATCTTCGGGGCCGAGGGGGCGGGCCGGATGTCGCGGCGGCTGCGGGACGCCGGGGTGCGGGCCCGGCTGCTGGTGGACGAGGGCGGCGTGATCACCGTCGGCGTCGCCGAGGGCATCGATGTGCCGGTGGCCACGATCATGGTGGGCGAGAAGGGATTCGCGACGGTGCGGCTGTCGGTGACCGACGTGGGCGGGCACTCGTCCATGCCGGGGCGGCAGACCGCGGTCGGGCGGCTGGCGCGGGCGGTGGCGCGGATCCAGGACCATCCGTTCCCGCTGCGGCTGACCCCGGTCGCCGTCGACATGCTCACCCGGGTGCGGCAATTCGTGTCCGAACCGCGGCGCACCCTGCTCGGGCTGATCAATGTGGCCGGGCCGATCGCGACGCGGGTGCTGGCGGCCCGCCCGCAGACCGAGGCGCTGGTGCGCACCACCACCGCGCCGACCGTGATCAGCGGTGGGGTCAAGTCCAACGTGCTGCCACAGCGGGCCGAAGCGTACGTGAATTTCCGTATCCTGCCCGGTGATTCGGTGGCCGGGGTGCTGGCGCACTGCCGCAGAGTGGTGCGCGACGACGGCGTCGCCATCGAACTCGACGGCACCTGCTCGGAGCCGTCGGCCGATCCGAGCGCCGGACCGGACTTCGAGGTGGTCGCCGATGTCGCGCGCGCGGTGGTGCCGGGGCTGGCCGTCACGGTCGGCGTGGTCCCGGCCGCCACCGACTCCCGCTACTACGACGATCTGGCCGCGACCCGCTGCAACTTCGCGCCGATCATGTTGTCCGCCGCCGACCTGGAACGCATCCACGGCACCGGCGAACGCATCTCCCGCGCCAACTACGCCCGGCTGATCCGGTTCAACCGGCTGCTCATCGACCGCATCGCCGCCTTCTGACCGCGCCGCCGTACTCGCCGCCCACACCCGATCGGCCAGATGCCGAGGATCGATCGTGCGCGCCGCCACGCGGTCGCCGGTGCCCGCCCCATCGCGCGTCCGATGCGCGAGAATGGCTCCGCCGGTTGGCGACATTTCGGACGCGCACGGTGGCGGCCGAGACGGCGACCCGGCACCCCTGCCCTCGTAGGTACGTGACGACCTCGACTCGAAGGAGCGGCGATGACCCGCACGGAGACCGGTGAATTCCAAGGCGCGGGCGGCCGCGTGTTCTGGCAGGCGTGGCTGCCCGACAGCGAGCCGCGCGCGGTGGCGGTGATCGTGCACGGGTACGCCGAGCATTCCGGGCGGTACGCGCATGTGGCGCAGCGCCTCGCCGAATCCGGGTTCGCCGTCTACGCGCTCGACCACACCGGGCACGGCAAGTCCGAGGGCGCGCGGGCCAATATCGGCTCGCTCGACACCGCCGCAGACAATGTGCGCACCATGCTCGCCACCGCCACCGGCCGCCATCCGGGGTTGCCGAAATTCGTCATCGGCCACAGCATGGGCGGGCTCACCACCGCCTACTTCGCCACCCGCGACCAGCCCGAGGTGGACGGCCTGGTGCTGTCGGGCCCGGCCATCGACATCGAGGCCGGCAATGCCGTGCAGCGCCTGGTCGCGCCGCTGGTGGCCAGGTATCTGCCGAATGTGCCTGTGGTGAAACTGGATTCGAAGCTGGTCAGCCGCGACCCCGAGGTGGTGCGCGCCTACGACGCCGACCCGCTGGTGCATCACGGCGGCGTGCCCGCCCGCACCGCCGGGGAGATGCTGCGCGCCGGGGAGTACGTCAAGTCGCACCTGGACCGGCTGACCGCGCCGCTGCTGGTCCAGCACGGCAGCGCCGACGGCCTCGCCTCACCCACCGGCACCGACCGGGTGGAACGCGACGCCGCGTCCAAGGACAAGACGATCATCCGCTACGACGGGCTCTACCACGAGATCTACAACGAGCCCGAGCAGGACAAGGTGCTCACCGACCTGGTGAACTGGCTCGAAGCGCACCTGCCCAGCGCCTGAGCGGATTTCACCCGCCCGGCTCACCTGTAGGTCTTCAGGCAGGCGTCCTCGCCGTCGAGGACGCCGGTCCGGAACGCCCCGAATCCGTGTTGTCCCCCATCTCGCCTCCCACACCACTCGGGACAAGTATCCACCGAGATATCGCACGAAGTCCCCGGTCCCGCAACGACAGTTCGTGACACAGTCGAGGACCATGAGCGACTATCGCGGCCTGAACCGGGCCAACTGGAACGATCGCGCGCCGCTGCACGCCGATTCCCTCGACTACCACCTGGACGAGTTCCGGACCGACCCGTCCTTTCTCAGCCATGTGGTGCGCTTCGATCTGCCACGGCTCGGCGATATTCGCGGCGTCGACGCGGTACACCTGCAATGCCATATCGGCACCGACACGCTGTCGCTGGCCCGGCTGGGCGCGACCGTGACCGGCCTGGACTTCTCCCCCGCCGCGCTGGCCGAGGCCCGCAAGCTGGCCGACGCCACCGCGACGCCGATCGAGTACGTCGAATCCGATATCTACGACGCGGTATCCGCGCTCGGCGGGCGGCGGTTCGGGCTGGTCTACACCGGGGTCGGCGCACTGTGCTGGCTGCCCGACATCCGCCGCTGGGCGATGACCGTGGCCGCGCTGCTGCGGCCCGGCGGCCGTCTGTTCCTGCGCGAGTACCACCCGGTGCTGTGGTCCGTCGACGAGACCCGCACCGATGCCCTGACCATCGGGTACCCGTATTTCGAGACCGCCGATCCGATGGTGTTCGACGACGAGACCACGTACGTCCAAACCGATTCCACCGTGGCCCATACGACGACCCACGAATGGAATCACGGCCTGGGCGAGATCGTCGAAGCCCTCCTGCAAGCCGACCTCACCCTCACCCAGCTCGTCGAACACGACAGCGTCCCCTCGAATCCCTTGCCGGGCCGCCTGGTCCACGACGAGCACTGGGAATGGCGTCTGATCGAACACCCCGAACGCCTGCCCCTCAGCTACACCCTGCAAGCCCGCAAAGGCTGAGCGGCGCCATCGGGAACCGGCATCGGCCCTCCCGCGTCCAAGCACTCGGAAGCCGGACGATGGGAGGGTCGCCGATGGAACCGGAAGCCTTGCGGCGCAGCGCCCGCCTGAGCCAATCGGGCGCCGAGCACGACCAGGCCCGCCTCGCCGGCCGCGCCACCGACCCCGACTACATCGACCGCGTCGAAGACTTCACCCAGCTGTCCCACCACCGGATCCACGACTGCGTCCAAGCCATGAATCCCGGCGACCTGCGCACCGCGGCCGACACCTGGGTCACCATCGCCGACAGCATCTTCGGCGCCGTCACCACCCTGCACGCCACCATCCACACCGCTCTCGCCGACAGCATGACCGGCCGCCTCGCCGACGCCGCCGCGGCCGCCGCCCGCCGATTCGTCCAGGACGCCACCGACACCGCCGAGATCACCCACAGCACCGGCCACCGCATGATCGCCGCCGCCTTCGGCGCCGAAGCCCTCCGCAAAACCGTGCCCCCACCGGTGACCCACGGCTCCCGATTCGACCGAGACGAGCAATACCAGCTCGCCCTCGCGGCCCTCGACGCCAACTACACGCCGATCTACCCGCCCGCGGGCTCGGGGATCCCCGCCTTCTTCGCGATCACCGCACCGGGCGAGTCCGACGCATCCGGAAACACCGGTGGCGCAACGGATCCGACCCCTGCCTCCAACCCACTGTCCGACACCGCGCTCGGACCCACGTCGAACCGCTACGCCATGGGAAATCCCGCAGACCTCGGCGAGCACCGGCCACAGGCCACCGATAGGACCACGCCAACGAATTCCTCAGCCGCACAGCCCATCCCCCAGCACCGATCCGATCTCGGCGAGCCGGCGATCGCTTCGGGACAGGCCGCGGACCCCGCCGCGGATCGGTGGTCATCGCACTCCGATCACGACCACCCGTCGACGACCGCCGACACCCATCCCGCCGCAATCCCAAGCTCCCCTTCCCCGCTCTCGACACCACCGGTCGGCGAACCGACCCGCCCCGGCCACCCCGCTTCCCCGGTCGGCACGCCACCGAACCGCTACTCCCCCATCCCCTTCCCCGACCCCGCCCGCAGCTTCCCGGCCCCAATCACCCCCGAGCCCGCCACTCAGCCTCGCCCCCTCACCCCGCCGTCCCGCCCCGAATCTCCCACCACCGCCATACCTCCGGGCATGTTCGCTCCCGCCGCCCGCACCCCAAACCCCGACGCGGCCCACACCTGCCCGCCCTGGCTCCTCCGCAACCGCGAGAACGAACTACTCGGCACCCCACCTCCCCACGTCCGCCCCACCCTCGGAGCCGAATTCCCCTCCGCCGGCATCGCCCCCGCACCCGCCCCGGACGACCACCTCGATTGACCCCGGACTGTCGGTGCCGCTGGAGTCAGCACAGCGAAATCCATTGCATCCCTCAACAATTACACATGTCGATCTCAGGAACGCGTTCTAGTTTCGAGTTCATGGAGACAACCTTTGAAGCCACGAAGCGTGAAATCGTCACGGACACAGGCGTTCTGCGATACCACGAGGTCGGTGATGGGCCACCGCTGGCGATGCTGCACGGTTCGGGGATCGGGGTGAGCGGCTGGCGGAACTACCGTGGCAGCCTGGCAGCGTTCGCGAAGCACTACCACTGCTACGTGCTCGAGTTCCCCGGATTCGGGATCAGTGACCCGGTTCCGGGCAATCCGGTCTGGACCGCGATGGATGCGGTGGTCCGCTTCATGGACGCGCTGGGCATCGAATCCGCGGCCGTCATCGGGAACTCGCTGGGCGGGGTGGTCGGGCTGAACCTGGCGATCCACCACTCGGCCCGTGTCGACAAGCTCGTGTGCATCGGCGGGGTGGGACCGAATCTGCTCACCCAGCCCCTCAGCGAGGGGTCTCAGATCCTGCAGGATTTCACGGAGCAGCCGACACGGGAGAACCTGATCCGCTGGTTGCGGTGCATGTCCTACAGTCCGGAACTCGTCACCGAGGAGTTGATCGAGGAGCGCTGGCAGACCGCGCTGGACCCGGACGCGCTGGACTCGATCAAATCCATGTATGGCAAACAGGCTTTCGCGGAGCGCGTGCGCATGCTGGCCGACACCGACAGGCCGCCGTACTGGGCGATGATGCACAAGGTCGCTTGCCCGACGCTACTCGCGTGGGGACGCGATGATCGCCAGACGCCGCTCGATATGGCCTTGCTGCCGATGCGCAGCATCCCGCACGCCGAACTGCATGTGTTCCCGAACTGTGGACACTGGATCATGCTCGAGGCGAAGGACGCGTTCGAACGCATCGCCGTGGAGTTCCTGCGACGCTAGACGATCCGCCGGCCGGCGCGGACGCTCCGGTCTACTCAGTCGAGACCAGGTGCATTCCGGTGGCCTCCACCCGGGGGCCGCAGATGAACGGACCGGCTCGAAGCAGATCACAGACCACCAGGTCGAGGATGTTCCAGTACATGTCGCTCGAGCCCTGACTCACCGAGAACCCCACATCACCGCCGAGCGCGCGCTCCAACGATCCGGTTTCGGCCACAACAGGCGTGGCGGTCCCTTCAGCGGCCGGCTGCAGCACCACCGGCGCGGCGCCGGCGGTTCCGGCCGCGGCAGCGGTGATCAGGCATCCGGCCACAACAGCGACAATGCGTTGGCTGGCAGCGACTTTCATGGGCGCTCCTCATATCTCGTGACGTCGTTGCCACCCTACGCACGTCTGAAGCATCAGAGTTCCAACTTTCCTGCCCCTACTTCCGTGGTCGGGCTCGCACACTCGGCTGAGCCGCGCGTCCCCGCGTCAGCGGTCCCAGATGCGGCTGCCGAGGAAGGCGTCCCATTCGGAGCCGTCGAAGAACAGTTCCGGGCCACCGGGATTCTTCGAGTCGCGAACACCGACTCGATCATCGTCCTGATAGACCTCGACGCACTGGTTCGAGGTCTCACTTCGGGTGGACTTGTACCACTGCCGGATAGGCGGATTGTTCACGCCGCATACTCCTTCGCCACCTCGAGCACCATGGTCCTGGTGTCGTCCTCAGTCAACGCTACCGTTTGCAGAGCGTCGATCGCCGCGCGATATCGGTCGATCACGTCTGTTCGATCGTGATAGAGCGCCCCTACAGCACCCTCGAGGTAGACGACCGGCGGCTCTGTCAGGCGGCTCTGGAGACTGTCGAACTCGAGCAACGTGAATGACTGCATCACAAGACCCCGATGAGGTCCGATACCGAATGGAATGACGCGGATACCAACGTTTTCCCGCTCACCCACCTCGGCCAGCCAGCGCAGCTGCGCGGCCATCACGGCGGGTTCCGCTGGGCGATGCCGCAGGACCGCCTCCGACAGAAAGACCTTCAACTGGAAGGCGGGGTTATCGAGGCGGGTCTGTCGACGCTCCATCAATTCGATCCGCCGCTCGGTATCGACGATCGACAGCTCCGGCGCATCGAGCTTGGCGATCGCCCGGCGATAATCAGCTGTCTGCAACAGACCGTGGACCAACACGAGCTGATGCGTGGTCATGCGATCGGCTGCCGTTTCGAGCCGCAGGTAATGCGGAAAATGCGAAGGTAATTGATCCGCGTACGGCTGCCAGAACCCTTTCGAATTTCCTTGCAACTTATCGGCTTTGGCCTGTTCTCTGACCTCTTTCCAGAGATTCAGCGCCTCCGCTCGACTCGCCTGGTCTGCCTGATAGAAGGTGAGCAGGCTTTCGAGCTGCATGGTGGTCATCTTCGTGAGCAGCCCGTCTTCCAGCCGCACGATGGTCATGCGAGAGGTTTCAGCGTGTAGCCCAGCTGCCAAGGCCGTCTTCTTCGCCCCTTCTCGCATCTGACGCAAGAAGTTTCCAAATGCCCTGCGGGAGACCGTTGATCCGGCCATGTTAGTTAGCCTCGCAATCTACGGATTGCTCAGGACCGGTGTGCTCATGGTGAGCATGCACACCATGAGCGTGCACAGCCTGAGCATGCACAGTATGTGCACCCATCGTAATTCGCGTGCAGCACACAGTGAACGGAACTCGTCGGCCATCCTGGGTGCACCGGGAATCAGCGCCGAGCGAAAACGCCCGCGACGCTGTTCGGGAATCAGGCCATTCGGGAACCACACGATTCGAGGGGATGCCGTAATGCTTTGGGACACATGGGCGCTGCTGTCGATTCTCGCCCTCTGCCTGGCCGTGATCGGCTGGAGCGGGTGGGGTTTCTACCGGGATGAGCATCCGGGTGGTGAGGCCCGGTTTCTCAGACTGTGTCTCGACGGTTCGAGGTATGTGGAGGCGCCTGCGCGCGGGCGGGCGGGGCGGCTGCACCGCGGCCGGCATCGGACGTAGGGCGGTGACGACGTTGTCCTGGACCACATCTCGGGTCAACCATCACCGACTGCCGCTGACGCCGTCGATGCGGACTTCCGACGGCGTGAGGATCCTGTTGTGGCCGCATCGGCTGTGCACCGCGGGCGACGGCCATCAGCCCGGTTCGTGTAGCGCGCGCACGCAGCTGCTCGCGATCGCCCGTCAGGCCGGGTGGGCCTGGGTCGATGTCGAGTATCCGGGGCGATAGCCTCCCTGTCCCGCCGACGCCTCCCGCGCGTCGCTATTCGCCGCCGAAGACCCTTTCCACCACTGTTTTCGCGCGGCGGGTGACGCGCATGTAGTGGTCGAGGAATTCGCTGCCGTCGTCGTTGGGCCAGCCGGCGACGCGGGCTACCGCGGAGAGGAGGGTGCCGGGGCCGGGGAGTTGGTCGGCGGGTTTGCCTCGGACCAGGACCAGGGCGTTGCGGGCCTTGGTGGCGGTGAGCCAGGCGTCGCGCAGGAGGGCGGCGTCGGCGGTGTCGATGAGTTCGGCGCGTTCGATGGCGTCGAGGGATTGCAGGGTGGAGGTGTTGTGGAGTTCGGGGACCTCGTGGGCGTGCAGCAGTTGCAGGAGCTGGACGGTCCATTCGATATCGGCGAGGCCGCCGCGGCCCAGTTTGGTGTGGGTGGCCGGATTGGCTCCGCGCGGGAGGCGTTCGGAGTCGACGCGGGCCTTGATGCGGCGGATCTCGCGGACGCCCTCGGGCGACATGCCGCCCTCGGGGTAGCGGACCGGATCGATGGTGCGCAGGAAGCGGACTCCGAGTGCGGGGTCGCCCGCGACCTGGTGCGCGCGCAGCAGCGCCTGGACCTCCCACGGCTGCGCCCACTGCTGATAGTAGGCGGCGTACGCGGCCAGGGTGCGGACCAGCGCGCCATTGCGGCCCTCGGGGCGCAGCCCGGCGTCGACCTGCAGCGGCGGGTCGGTACTCGGCGCGCCGAGCAGCCGCTGCACCTGTTCGGCCACGCCGACCGCCCATTTCACCGCGACGGTCTCGTCCTCGCCGGGCCGCGGGTCGCAGACGAACAGCACGTCCGCGTCGGAGCCGTAGCCCAATTCCATGCCGCCGAGCCGGCCCATGCCGATGACGGCGAAATCCGCGGGCGCCGGCCGGCCGAGTTCGGCCTCACTGGCCCGGATCACGGCCTGCAGCGCGGCTTCCAGGGTGGCGATCCACACCGAGGACAGCGCCGCGCACACCTGCTGGACGTCGAGCATGCCGAGCACGTCGGCGGAGGCGACCCGGGCCAGCTCGTGCCGGCGCAGCGAGCGCGCGGTGGCGACCGCGCGCTTGGGATCGTCGTAACGCCGTGCCCCGGACAGGATTCCGCGCGCCACGTCGGCGGGCTTGGTGGCCAGCAGCAGCGGCCCGTTCGGGCCGTCGGCGTACATGCGGATCGTCTCGGGCGCGTTGATCAGCAGATCCGGCAGGTACGCCGAGGAGCCGAGCACGATCATCAGCCGTTGCGCGATCGCCCCTTCGTCACGCAGTTCGCGCAGGAACCAGATCTCGTTGTCCAGGCCCTCGGAGACCCGCCGGTAGGCGAGCAGGCCCGCGTCGGGATTGGGTGTCTCGCCGAGCCATTCGAGCAAGGTGGGCAGTAGCAGCGCCTGAATGCGACCCTTGCGGCCGACCTCGCCGGTCAGCGCCTTGAGGTGGCCGAGCGCGTTCTCCGGGGACACGTAGCCCAGCGCGGCCAGCTGCCGCACGGCCGCTTCGGGGCTCAGGCGCAGCTGGGCGGCGTCCATGCGCGCCACCGAGTCCAGCAGCGGCCGGTAGAACAGCTTGGCGTGCAGCCGCCGCACCCGCACCGCGTTGCGTTTGATCTCGCTGGTCAGCACCCCGACCGCGTCCTGCCGCCCGTCGGGGCGCATGTGCGCGGCGCGCGCCAGCCAGCGCATGCCCTCCTCGTCCTCGGGGGCGGGCAGGGTGTGGGTGCGCTTGAGCTTCTGCAGCTGCAGCCGGTGTTCGAGCAGGCGCAGGAATTCGTAGGAGGCGGTGAGGTTGGCGGCGTCGTCGCGGCCCACGTAGCCGCCCGCGGCCAGCGCGCCCAAAGCCTCCACGGTGCTCTGCACGTGCAGCGACTCGTCGGCCTTGCCGTGCACCAATTGCAGCAGCTGGACGGCGAATTCGACATCGCGCAGACTGCCGTGCCCGAGTTTGAGCTCGCGTTCACGCAGGTCCGCGGGCACCAGGTCCTCGACGCGACGGCGCATGGCCTGCACGTCGGCCACGAAGTCGGGCCGCTCGTTGGCCGCCCACACCATGGGCATGAGGGCCTTCTGGTACTCGCGGCCGAGGTCGAGATCGCCGGTGGCGGGCCGCATCTTGAGCAACGCCTGGAACTCCCAGGTGCGCGCCCAGCGCTTGTAGTAGGCGATGTGCGAGTCCAGGGTGCGGACCAGCGCCCCCGCCTTGCCCTCGGGCCGCAGCGCGGCGTCGATCTCGAAGAAGGCGGCGCTGCCGACGCTCATCATCTCGGCGGCGAGCCGGGTGGCGGTGGTGTCGGCCGGCTCGGCGACGAAGATGACATCCACGTCGGAGACGTAGTTCAGTTCCCGCGCACCGCATTTGCCCATGGCGATGACGGCCAGATGCACCGGCACGTCACGGTCCTGGCACACCCGCGCGACCGCGACCGACAGCGCCGCGGTGAGCGCGGCATCGGCCAGATCGGTGAGGTGCTGACCCACCTGCTGGTACGGCAGCACCGGTTCGTTCTCGACGGTGGCGGCCAGGTCGATGGCGGCCAGCAGCATGAGCTGATCGCGATACCGCTTGCGCAGCAAGGCGATCGCCTCGGGCCCGGAGATCCCCGCCCGGTACATCATGGGCCCGGCCGCGGCCCCGCTCTCCGGGACGGCGTGCACGGCGTCGAGCAGATCGGCCAGCACTTCCGCGCGGCTGGGCAGCGTGGGCCGCCGCAGCAGCCGCCACGCGTCCGGATCGGCCACCAGGTGGTCGGCGAAGGCGCTGGAGGAGCCGACCAGCGCGAACAGCCGCCCGCGCAGCGCGGAGTCGCGGCGCAGTTCGGAATCCACGGCGGCCCAATCGCTCCCGAGCCGCTCACGCAGCCGGATCAGCGTCAGCAGCGCCAGATCGGCGTCGGGGGAACGCGACAGCGCCCACAGCAGGGGAACGCTGTCCACGTTGTCCCACGCCAACTCTCGCAGAGAGGCGGCGGCCGACGGCTCGAGCAGACCGAGCCGCCCGACACCGGGCACAGCGGAACGAGCAGTCGGTGGCCGAACCATGCCCTTCAAATTACAGGTCGCGCCCACCAGACATGCCACCCATCCCGCTCAAACCAGACACTGTGTCCAATCCGCTTCCGGTCCGCGACGCCACCGAGTGGCCACGGTGACGTGCCGATCAGGGCATGAGAGTGACGGCGAGAGACGCGAATCGGGCCGCGATCACGAGGATCGCGGCCCGATTCGGGTGTTTTGCGAGGGTCAGAGACCCAGGTATTCCTTCAGCTCGTACGGCGTCACCTGGGCGCGGTAACCCGCCCATTCGCGGCGCTTGTTGCGCAGGAAGAAGTCGAAGACGTGCTCGCCGAGGGTCTCGGCGACCAGTTCGGACTTCTCCATCGCCTTGAGCGCCTCGTCCAGGGACGCGGGCAGCTCACGGAAGCCCATGGCGCGACGCTCGGCCGAGGTCAGCGACCACACGTCGTCCTCGGCCTCCGGGGGCAGCGTGTAGCCCTTCTCGATGCCCCGCAGGCCCGCGGCCAGCAGCACCGCGAAGGCCAGGTAGGGGTTGCAGGCGCTGTCAGGGCTACGGATCTCGACGCGCCGCGAGGCCGACTTGTTCGGGGTGTACATCGGGACCCGCACCAGCGCAGAACGATTCGAGCGACCCCAGGAGGCGGCCGTCGGGGCCTCGCCGCCGTGGATGAGGCGCTTGTAGGAGTTCACCCACTGGTTGGTGATCGCGGAGATCTCGTGCGCGTGCTCGAGGATGCCGGCGATGAAGGCGCGCGCGGTCTCGGACAGGTTGTCCGGATCGTCCGGGTCGGCGAAGGCGTTCTGCTCGCCCTCGAACAGCGACATGTGGGTGTGCATGGCCGAACCCGGGTGGTCGGCGAACGGCTTGGGCATGAAGCTCGCGCGCACACCCTCGTCGATGGCCACTTCCTTGATCAGGTAGCGGAAGGTCATGACGTTGTCGGCCATGGACAGCGCGTCGGCGTAGCGCAGGTCGATCTCCTGCTGGCCGGGCGCGCCCTCGTGGTGGCTGAACTCCACCGAGATGCCCATGGACTCCAGCGAGTCGATGGCGTGGCGGCGGAAGTTCGGGGCCTCGTCGTGCACGGCCTGGTCGAAGAAGCCGCCGTTGTCGGCCGGGATCGGCGAGGTGCCGTCGTGCGGGCCGGGCTTGAGCAGGAAGAACTCGATCTCCGGGTGCACGTAGCAGCTGAACCCGAGGTCACCGGCCTTGTTGAGCTGACGCCGCAGCACGTGCCGGGGGTCGGCCCACGACGGCGAACCGTCGGGCATGGCGATATCACAGAACATGCGCGCCGAATGCTGATGCCCCTTGGAGGTGGACCACGGCAGCACCTGGAAGGTGGACGGATCCGGCTTGGCCACCATGTCCGCCTCGGAGACCCGGGCAAACCCCTCGATGGCCGAACCGTCGAAGCCGATACCCTCCTCGAACGCGCCCTCGAGCTCGGCGGGCGCGATCGCCACGGACTTGAGATATCCCAGGACATCGGTGAACCAGAGACGCACGAAACGGATGTCCCGCTCTTCGAGCGTCCGGAGCACGAATTCCTTCTGACGGTCCATGACCGCGACTGTAGGGTCCCGGAGTTAAATCCGTGTTACATACGTCGACAGATTCAACTCTCGGAACCCTCAGCAGTGACGACCCCGAACCGCGCGGCGATTCCGGCGCGCGGCCCGGGCGCCATCGATCAGCAGGTGAGGCCCTGGGCGGGCTGCTTCAGGTCGACCAGGTAGTCGATGACCGGGTCGTCGACGCATTTCACACCGGACAGCGACACCGTGTGGCGTGTCCCGTTGAAGGTGATGAGCGACGCGCCGAGCTGCTGGGCCAGGTCCACGCCGGCCTGATAGGGGGTGGCCGGATCCTCGGTCGTGGAGATCACCACGACCTTGGGCAGGTTCGGGATCGAAAGCTTGTGCGGGGTGCTGGTATTGGGGACCGGCCAGATGGCGCACAGTTCCAGCGGGGCGGCATCGCTGCCGTGGCCGTCGTCGAGGAACGGCGCCACCCGGCGATAGTCGGCGTCCTGCTTGGCGGCGACGGCGCGGTCGCTGATGGCCGGATCGTCCACGCAGCGGATCGCGTTGAAGGCGTCGGCGCTGTTGTCGTAGGTGCCGTCGTCGTGGCGGCCGTCGTACATGTCGGCCAGCGCGAGCAGCGTGTCGCCGCTGCCCTGGGCCAGTTCGCGCAGGCCCTTGGTGAGGGCGGGCCACAGGCGGTTGGAGTACAGGGTCTGCTGGACGCCGGTGACGGCGTCGCCGTAGTGCAGGCCGCGACCGTCCTGGGTGGGCACCGGCTTGTCCCACAGCGGGTCGACGAGGGCGCGGAACTTCTTGGTGGCCTGACCGGCATCGTCGCCGAGCGGGCAGTTGGTCTTCTCCTTGGCCGCGCAGTCCACCGCGTAGGCGTCGAACGCCTTCTGGAAACTGGCCGCCTGCGCGACCGACTCCTTGACCGGATCCTGCTCCGGATCCAGCGCGCCGTCGAGGACCAGGGCGCGCACCTTGTCGGGGAACTTCTCGGCGTAGGCGTAGCCCAGGCGGGTGCCGTAGGAGTAGCCCACGTAGCTCAGCTTGGCGTCACCGAGCGCGGCCCGGATCACGTCCATGTCCTGCACGACCTCGCGGGTGCCGACGTGGCCGAGGAACTCCTTGCCGGTGCGCTCGACGCACTTGTTCGCGAAGTCCTTGTTCTCCGCCTCCAGCGCGGCGATGCCGGCGGGCGAGTTGTCCTTGTTCGGCTCGGCGCGCTGGGCGTCGTTCTCGGCGTCGGTGCGGCACTTGATCGCGGGCTGCGACGCGCCGATGCCGCGCGGATCGAAGCCGACCCGGTCGAAGCGGTCGGCCAGCGCAGTGTTGTCGCCGAGCGTGACCATGCTCAGGCCGGTCACGCCCGGGCCACCCGGATTGAACAGCAGCGAACCGATCTTGGCGCCGCTCGCCTTGACCCGCGAGATGGCGATCTTGGCGGTGGCCCCGCCGGGATTGGCGTAATCGACCGGCACGGTCACCCGGGTGCACTCGGCCCCGCGCGGCATCTGGTCCTCGCTGTACTCGCGGCAGCTGCCCCAGTTCAGGGTCTGGTTGTAGAACGATTCCATCCCCACCGGTGCCGACGCGGTGGGATTGCCGTCCACCACGCTGGTGCACGCAGCCGCGGTCATCGCCAACGCCGTCGCCATGAGCACGACCCGGCCGGTTCGCATCAACGCCATCCCACGATCGTGCCATGTCACGGTTTCGGCCATGGTGGAGGTGCGGCGCCGGTCCGGCTCGGTACGTGGGTGTTCGCACGGAAAGTCCCCAGGCCGCTCTCAGAAACCGCATGCTTAATGGGAGAGAACCGGGGGCTCTACATACGAGGGGATGCCATGTCCGTGCAACCACTTTCGCCGAATCGGTCCACTACTCGCTCGACCCGCCCCCGCGCGCTGCGCATCGCCGCGGCGGCGGTGGTCGCGCTGACCGCCACGCTGGGACTGGTCGCGTGCGGGCCCTCGACCCTGCCGGGCGCGCCGGTCGCGGAATCGCCGGGCGGGGTGACGAAGAGCCAGCCGATCGACTTCACCACCGCGCCAGCCGATCTCGACGCGGCCGCGCGAAATGTGGTGCCGGGCATCGTGGATATCGACACCGAGCTCGGGCTGCAGAACGGCCAGGGCGCGGGCACCGGCATCGTGCTGGGCTCGGATGGCATCGTGCTCACCAACAATCACGTGGTGGAGGGCGCGACCAGGATCTCGGCGACCGATCTGGGGAACGGGCAGACCTACGAGGCCACCGTGGTCGGGTTCGATCGCAGCGAGGACATGGCCGTCATCAAACTGACCGGGGCGGCGGGGCTGCAGACCGCGCCGCTCGGCGATTCGGACAAGGTGACGGTCGGTGACGCCGTGGTCGGCGTCGGCAACGCGGGCGGCCGCGGCGAGCCCACTCCCGCCCAGGGCACGGTGACCGCGCTGAACCGGTCCATCACCGCCAGCGACGAGACCACCGGCAGCTCCGAGCAGCTGACCGGTCTCATCCAGGTGGCCGCGAATATCGAGCCGGGCGATTCCGGCGGGCCGCTGGTCGACGCGACCGGCAAGGTGATCGGGATGGACACGGCCGCGTCCACGGGGTTCCGGTTCAGCATCGGCGGCGGCCAGGGCTTCGCCATCCCGATCAACAAGGCGGTCGGGGTCGCCAAGCAGATTCAGGCGGGCCAGGGCTCGGACCGCGTCCACCTCGGCGACACCGCCTTCATCGGCGTCTCGGTGACCTCCGCCGGAGGCGGCGCGCAGATCCGGGGCGTGGTGCAGGGCGGGCCCGCCGATCAGCTCGGGCTGGCCCCTCGCGACGTCATCACCGGCCTCGACGACCACACCATCACCACGGCCACCGACCTCACCGCGACCATGGACCTGCACCACCCGGGCGACACCGTCACCTTGAAGTGGACCGACGCGACCGGGCAGAACCGGTCCGAGCGCATCCAGCTGGCGAAGGGACCGGTCGGCTGAGATGTGAGCAATTGCATTCCTGGGGTGAGCGGCCGCGATGGCAGACTGAGGACGTCAGAACAACCCGGGGACCCGGCACGGGCCTCGAGGAACGACGAAAGGGACGATGATGTCCGTATCCGATGCGGAAACCCCTGTGTACGGTTCGGCGCCGAAAACTCCCAACCGCGGGGAGGCGGAGCGAAAGCGGAAGACGCGAGTGCAGCACCTGCAGCAGATGAAGCAGGCGGGCGAACGCTGGTCGATGCTCACCGCCTACGACTACTCCACCGCACGGCTCTTCGAAGAGGCCGGGATTCCGGTCCTGCTGGTCGGCGACTCGGCCGCCAATGTGGTGTACGGCTACGACACCACCGTGGCGATCACCGTCGACGAACTGATCCCGCTGGTGCGCGGCGTCGTCAAGGGCGCCCCGCACGCGCTGGTCGTGGCGGACCTGCCGTTCGGCAGCTACGAGTCCTCCCCCGAACAGGCACTGGCCACGGCCGTGCGGTTCATGAAGGAGACCGGCGCGCACGCGGTGAAGCTGGAGGGCGGCGAGCGCGTCGCCGACACCATCCACAAGCTCACCGCCGCCGGCATTCCGGTGATGGCGCACATCGGTTTCACCCCGCAAAGTGTCAACACCCTGGGCGGATTCCGGGTGCAGGGCCGCGGCGACGGTGCCGAGCAGCTCATCGCCGACGCCATCGCGGTGCAGGAGGCCGGGGCCTTCTCGGTCGTGATGGAGATGGTGCCCGCGGAGCTGGCCGGGCAGGTCACCCGCAAGCTGACCATTCCGACCGTCGGCATCGGCGCGGGCGCGGAATGCGATGCGCAGGTGCTGGTCTGGCAGGACATGGTGGGCTACACCGGCGGCAAGACCGCCAAGTTCGTCAAGCAGTTCGCGGATGTGGGCGGGCAATTGCGCACCGCCGCAGCCACTTACGCCGACGAGGTGCGGCGCGGGGTGTTCCCCGGCCCGGAGCACAGCTACTGAGCGGTCCGGCCGCGCAGTGAACCAGAACGCCCCCGCGATGATCGCGGGGGCGTTTCGCTGCGCGATGGGCCGATGCCCAACCCGGCACGACCCATAGCTTCCGGCTATTCCCCAGCCTTCGGGCCCCGTCATCTCGGTCCACAGCCCGCTTTTGGTGGCAGACTCGAAAGCCAACGAGCTGGAACGACCAAAGGGAATTCATGGATCGTGGAACGAGTCGCTGGATCCGCCGCACGTCGCTGCTGGGCGCGGCGCTGGCCGCCGTCGCGTTGACCGCGGCGTGCGGGGACAACACCTCCACCGGGTCGTCGCAGCCCAAGGGCTCCGGCTCACCGCTCACCACGGCGCCGGCGACCACGCCGAGCACCGGTGCGGCGTTGAACATCTCCGACGATCAGGCCAAGCAGATCTGCGACATGCTGCGCCCGCAGCTGTCGGACTGGCGGGTGCAGGGGCCGACGCTGGGCAAGATCGCGTTCAACGCGACCGTGCTGCAGTGGGCCACCCAGAACGGCTTCCTGCTGCAACTGCCGGGCGATCGCGGCGTGGTCGACCGGGTCACCACCAAGAGCTGTTCGGACGTGCGGGATCAGACGCTGTCGGCGCTGGAGATCCCGAATATGGCCGCGGGGCTGGTGGCGGGCTGATGCGCACCCTGTACCCGGTGATCGAGCCCTACGAGCAGGGCATGCTGGACGTCGGCGACGGCCAGTCGCTCTACTACGAGGTGAGCGGCAATCCGGACGGCAAGCCCGCTGTCTTCCTGCACGGCGGGCCGGGCGGCGGCACCGCGCCCTACCACCGGCAGTTCTTCGATCCCGAGGCGTACCGGATCGTGCTGTTCGATCAGCGCGGGTGCGGGCGGTCGACGCCGCACATCGCCGACGGGGCGAGCCTCGAGCACAACACCACCTGGGATCTGGTCGCCGATATCGAAAGGCTGCGAACGCATCTGGGCGTCGAGCGGTGGCTGGTGTTCGGCGGGTCCTGGGGTTCGACGCTGGCGTTGAGCTACGCCCAGACCCATCCCGAGCGGGTCGCCGAGCTGGTGCTGCGCGGCATATTCCTGTTGCGGCGCAAGGAAATCGATTGGTACTACAATGGCTCCGCGGGGTACGTGTACCCCGACGAGTGGGAGAAGTTCCTGGCGCCGGTGCCGGAAGCCGACCGCGGGCACGACCTCGTCGAGGTCTATCACCGCCTGCTGCACTCCCCCGATGCCGCTCTCGCCACCGACGCGGCCGTCGCGTGGTCCACCTGGGAGGGTGCCACGAGTTCCCTGCTGCCCCAGCCGGATCGGGTCGCCGAGACCGCCGATCCGCGCTTCGCGCTGGCCTTCGCGCGCATCGAGAACCACTACTTCGTCAACCGCGGCTTCCTCGACGAAGGTCAGCTGCTGCGCGACATCGACCGCATCGCCCACATCCCCGGCGTCATCGTGCAGGGCCGCTACGACGTCGTGTGCCCGGCCACCAGCGCCTGGGATCTGCACCGGGCCTGGCCGAACTCGGAACTGCACCTGGTGGCCGACGCCGGCCACGCGGCCCTCGAACCCGGCATCACCCACCACCTGGTGGAAGCCACCGACAAGTACAGGACGTAGATGAGCACCACAGCCGGTCCCGCCTTGGTCGACGCAGTAGCCGCCGATGTGGACCGGCTGTGTACCGCCGAACCCGATGTGCGCCAGGACCTTCCGGACTCGGTACACAAGATGCGGGTGGCCACCCGGCGACTGCGCAGCGTGCTCAAGTCCTATCGGCGGGTGTTGCGCCGCACGGCCGTCACCGAGATCACCGACGAATTGCGCTGGCTGGCCGGGCTACTCGGGGTGGCGCGGGACGCGGAGGTCCGCGCCGAACGCTTCACCGAGCTGCTCGCCGTCACCGCGACACCCGCCGAACAGGCGGTGCCGACGGACGAGAAGGCCGTTCACCACCAAGGTTTCGCACAGCGGCTCATCACCGAGGAACGCGACACCTATGCCGGAGCCCACCGCGCGGTGGTCGCCGCGTTCGGCGACCGCCGCTACGCCGCGCTGCTCCGTGACCTGCGGGACTTGATCACCGACCCGCCGCTGAAGGACTCCCGCGCCGGCGAACCCGCCGAACCGGTCTTCACCAAGGTCCTGCGCCGCGACCTCCGCAAGCTGCGCCACCTCGTGCACGCCGAGCACGGCCTGTCCGGCGACGAGCGCATCGAGCGGCTGCACGATATCCGCAAGGCCGCCAAGCGATTGCGCTACTCCGCCGAGGCCGCCACCGCCGTCCTCGGCAAACCCGCCGAGGACCTCGGCAAGCAGGCCAAACACCTGCAGGGAGTGCTCGGCGACCATCGTGACGCCGTGGAAGCCCTGAACACGATCCGCACCCACGCCGTCGACGCCGACTACACCTACCAGCGCCTCTGCGACGCCGAGGCGGCAGCCGCCGCCAAAGCCCTCGCGCAGTACCCCGACGCCGTCGAATTCGTCCACCACCACCCGCTGAGCTGACCGGCCGGCACGGACCACCACGGCGGCAGCGTCTCGCCGCCGCGCGCCCTTCGGGCCCAGCGGGCCGCACCAGGGACCCGCCGTCCTCGGCATCATGCTCGCCATGGTGGCGCGACAGGTCAGGGGCTGGAGGCGGGTTCGGCTCCGGGCGGATAGGAGAAGGTGACGGTGCGGGTGGCGGGGTCGGCTTCGGCGAGGCGGACCTGGATGTTCTCGCCCTCGGGCGGCTTGCCGGTGCACTTGGCCAGGACGGGTGGGTCGGCGATGAAGATCTCGGCGGGGCGGGTGCCGTTGGCTTCGCGGAGCACGACGGCGTCGAAGTCGGTGTGCAGGCGCGGGGACAGGACGGTGGCCTCGGTGAGGTCCAGGCAGGCGCGTTCGACCTTGCCGGCGAGGGCGTCGGTGCGGCGCATGGTGTCGACGGCGGTGCTGAGTTCGTCGAGAACCCAGTGCGGGACTTCGGTTTTCGCGCAGAAGGCCAGGCAGATCTCGGTGGCGTAGCGGTCGGCGAGGCGACGCAGCGGAGCGGTCACGTGAGCATAGGTCCCGGCGATCGCGCTGTGCCGCAGCGTTTCCGGGTCCTGCCCGTTCAGGATCGTGTAGTTCGCCCCGCGCAGCAGACTGACGGCTTCCGACATGAGCACCAGGGCGGCGGGAGTATTGCAGTCCAGACCGGCCAGCATGCGGCCCACCGACTCGTCCGTCGGCCAGGCCACCCCGACCGCCGCGGCGGTACGCCGCATGGACTCGATAGCCGTGGGCGGAGCCGGGGGCATGGTCCGCAGCAAACCCGGCGGCGCGGGTTTGCCGGAGCCGTTCGAGTTATGTCCATCAAGCATGATTCGGGCAGCGCACATGCCGGTCAGGAGGGAAACCTGTTCGTTCCAATCGTCGGCGGCGGTACGCGGTTCGATAGCGAGTTGCCAGTGATCGACTCCGGCTTGCGCGCCGTCGCGCACCACGGTCTGGGCGGGCAGTCGCAGCGTGATCGCGCCGCGCGCGATGCCGGCCGCGATGCGCAGCCGCCCGAAGTCGGGCAGCGCGGCGATCGACGGGTGCAGGCGGCCGTTGTCGGCGTCGGCCTGCACGCCCTGATAGTCGAGGCGGGCGCGGGAACGGACCAGCGCGCGGGTCACCGAGAAGCGCACCGGTTCGGCGTGCGCGTCGCATTCGATGGTCCACAACGCGGCCGGGCGGTCGACGTCGGGCAGCAGGCTGGCGAGGCCCTCGCTCAGCACCGGCGGGTGCAGCGGGACGGTGCCGTCGGGGAAGTAGAAGGTCTGGCCGCGGGCCAGCGAGGCGCGGGCCAGCGGCCCGCCGGGGACGACCACCGCGGCCACGTCGGCGATGGCGTAGTGCAGGAGGAATCCGCCGCTCGGGGTGCGTTCCAGGCAGACGGCCTGGTCCAGATCCATGGCACCCGGGGGATCGATGGTGACCAGCGGAATCTCCCGCCGGTCGGCTCGGGCGCCCGCGAACGCGTCGACCGCGTCGCGGGCTTCCGAGACGGCCTCGGACGGGTAGTCCGAGGCCAGTCCGAACTCGGTTCGGACGGCGCCGAAGTCCACCGGCGCCGACACGATCCGTTGATGCAGTTCCACTGCGGAGACTGTCCCTACTGCAGGGCCAGCATCGTGCCGTTCAGCTCGTTGAACGGACCGTACACGGTGAACACCACGCGGCCGCCCGGGTACTGCGACGACAGCGCCGCGGCCGAGTCCAGGGCTTCCCCGAACGACGCGGCCGACGGATGCGGCAGGCCGGCGATGACCTGTCCGAAGTGGTTCTGCGCCACCCACTGCGTGTCCGCCGCGGTGAGATCCACCTGAATCCCGCCCGGCAGCGGCGTCACGGCCACCGCGGAGGCAGAACCGGCACCCAGCACAGCGGAAGCGGCAGCGGCGAGAAACGCTCCAACTGCCAGTTTGCGAGCAATTCGCATTGAGACGAGACCTGCTTTCCGACGTTTGTTGAGCCCTTGTCCCGTCGCGGACCGCTACGGAACTTTCCAACGCGCAACACTTTATGACGTCGATCACGTTCGATGCCAGTTCAAGGCCGATAACCGGCCCGACACGCCGAGCCGCGCCGGTACACACCGGGTGGCGCGCCGCAATTCTTGCTCGCCGCGCGGACCGCCTATCGACCGCGCAGTCCGCCCGGGAACTTGGCACTGAAGAGTTTGAATGCATACGCGACGGCGAACAGCACCACGATGGCCGCCGGTTGAACGAGACCAGCCATGACTTACTCCCTCATCTCTTGTGACGCACCGGAGTCCTCCGGCGCGGTCCGGGCCGGTGGCCGCCCGCTGCGTTCGAGGAAACGCAGCAGCTCCACCGGGAACGGCAACACCAGGGTCGAATTCTTCTCCGCCGCAACCTGAACCACGGTCTCCAGGAATCGCAGCTGCAACGCGGCGGGGGCTTCGGACATATTGGCGGCGGCCTGGGCCAGCTTCGCCGAGGCCTGCAATTCGCCCTCGGCGGAGATGATGCGGGCGCGGCGTTCGCGTTCGGCCTCGGCCTGTCGCGACATGGAACGCTTCAGCGCGTCCGGCAACGCCACATCCTTGATCTCGACGCGGTCGATGTGCACGCCCCAGTTCAGGGCGGGCGAGTCGATGAGCAATTCCAGGCCCTTGTTGAGCTGCTCCCGATTCGACAGCAGATCGTCGAGTTCGCTCTTGCCGATGATCGAGCGCAGCGACGTCTGGGCCACCTGCGCGACCGCGAACAGGTAATCCTGCACCTCGATGAGCGCGCGCATGGGGTCGATGACCCGGAAGTAGACGACCGCGTCCACCCGGACGGTCACATTGTCGCGCGTGATGCCCTCCTGCGCGGGCACCGGCATCGTGACCACCTGCAGGGAGATCTTCGACATCTTGTCCACGCCCGGAATCAGCAGCCGCAACCCCGGCTCCCGCACGGCCCGCACCCGCCCGAGCCGGAACACCACGCCCCGCTCGTATTGCGTGACCACCCGAACCCCGGCCGCCACGCCGATTCCGGCGATCACCACGATGGCGGCGAGCCATCCGAGCAGCAGATACAGAACATCCATGGCGAGCTCCGCGAAAATATCTCCGCGCCATCGGAAATCCGACGGTGTGCCTCCATGATGGCACCGGAGGGTGAACCCCGCGACGGGGAAAGGCGGACGAGCCGGTCTGTAAGCCGGATCCTGTCCCCGACGTCGCGACGCCGGGTGGCGACCATCCATCTGGACACACCGTTGCCGGGTGCCTCGAGCGGTCCACCCGCAGGCTCGGGCGAGCAGCCCTCGAACACCTGCGCAGCCGCACTCTCGCGAGTGCGGCCTTCGACCTTGCTCCGGGCGGGGTTTACCTAGCCGCGCCGGTCACCCGGCACGCTGGTGCGCTCTTACCGCACCGTTTCACCCTTACCGGCGGTGCACTTCTCGCGAAGTGCGGCCCGCCGGCGGTTTGTTTTCTGTGGCACTGTCCCGCGGGTTGCCCCGGGTTGCCGTTAACAACCGCCCTGCTCTCCGGAGTCCGGACTTTCCTCGGCGACAGGCTGCGGCACACGCGTTGCCCGTTCCTCTCGCCGCGGCCGCCCGACCGACTCGTCCGCGGCCACCAGGGTACGGTAGGTGGCCATGGAGCGTGTCGAGGTGGGGTTCCCTTCGGGTGTCGAACAGTGCGCCGGCTGGCTGTATCTCCCAGATGGTCCGCCGCGGCCGCGCCCGCTGGTGGTCATGGGACACGGGCTGGGGGCGGACCGCGAAATGGGGTTGGATCGGTACGCGCGGCGTTTCGCGTCGGTCGGAATCGCGGTTCTGGCCTTCGATTATCGGCATTTCGGCGCCAGTGGGGGCGAGCCCCGGCAGGTGATCAATATCGCGCGGCAGCGCGAGGACTGGCATGCGGCGATCGCGTTCGCGCGCACGATTCGCGGGATCGACGCGACGCGAATCGCCTTGTGGGGCAGTTCCTTCGGCGGCGGGCACGTGCTCGCGGTGGCGCCGGACGACCATTACATCGCGGCGGTGGTGGCGCAGTGCCCGTTCACCAGCGGCTGGTCCTCGGCGCTGGCGAAGGGCCCGTTCAGTCTGATCAAGACCGGCACGCTGGCGGTGACGGATCAGGTGGTGGGGCCCATCATTCGCCGCCCGATCACCGCGCGGCTGGCGGGCAAGAAGCACTCCGCGGCATTGATGAGCGCCGCCGACGTGCCCGCCGGATTCGGGCGGCTCGCCGAGGAGAGCGCGCAGTACCGGCCGAAGGTGCCGGCGCGGATCGGGCTGTCGACCCTGTTCGACAATCCGACGCGGCACGTCAAGGACATCAAAGCGCCTGTGCTGTACGCGATCTGCGACAACGACTCGGTGGCCCCGGCGGGCCCCACGGTGAAGGCGGCCGAACGGACCAAGCACGCCACCGTGAAGCGCTATCCGATCGGCCATTTCGACATCTACTTCGACGACTGGTTCGAGAAGGCGGTCTACGACCAGACCGAATTTCTGATGGCCACCCTGCGTCCGTGAACCGAACCCCCTGTGGCGCAGGGGGTTTCCCAGGCTCCGGTCAGAGATACGACGTGTCGTTGACCAGGCGCACCGACGAGCCGCCGTCGGGATAGAACTCCCCGATCGACAGCGACGCCAGATCCAGGTGCAGCCGGTACAGCAGCGACGGACCCACCCCGAGCGCCAGCTGCAGCAGCGTCTTGATCGGCGTGACATGGCTGACCACCAGCACATTCGCGCCCGGATACAGCGCCACCAGATCCCGCCGCACCGACTCGACGCGCTCACGCACCTGATCGAAACTCTCGCCGCCGGGCGCGGAGATCGACGGATCGCCCAGCCACCGCCCGTGCAGCTCCGGATCATGTTCCCGGGCTTCCAGGAAGGTCATGCCCTCCCAGGCCCCGAAGTCGGTCTCGGTCAACCCTTCCAGCACCCGGACTGGCAGCCCGAGCGCCTTCCCGGCCGCCTCCGCGGTCTCGCGCGCCCGCCCCAGCGGCGAGCACACGATGGCCTCGATCCCACCCTTGCGCACGAGCATGGCCGCCGCGTTCGCGGCCTGCTGCCGTCCGAGCTCGGTCAGCGGCGGATTGCCGCGCCCCGAATACCGGCGTTCCACCGACAGTTCCGTCTGCCCGTGCCGGAGCAGCAGCAGCCGTGTCGGCCGCCCCATGGCCCCGGTCCATCCGGGCGCGGGCGTGGCGGCGGATGCGGGACTGTCCACGACGCCGCCCGCCACCGCGGCGGCGACCTGCCCGAGGGTTCCCTGACGGCTCCCGGAATCACGGTCGGCCACCGTCGAATTCGAGTCCTCGGATCCCAGGTCGGCGGGTCGGCCCAGCGCCTGGCCCGACTCCCGCAGCGCCGTGCGGACCTCGGCGACGGTGTCGGCGTCGTCCATGGCCTCGTTGGCGAGCCGGTCCGCGTGCGAGTTCTCCTTGCGCGGAATCCACGCGAAGCTCACCCGATCGAACCCGGCCACCAGCCGCCGCGCCCGATCGGCGAGCGGAATCATGGCCTCGTGCTTGACCTTCCAGCGCCCGGACATCTGCTCGACGACCAGCTTGGAGTCCATGCGCACGGACACCTCCCGCGCACCCAGCTCGGCGGCCGCCTCCAGACCCGCGATGAGGCCGCGGTATTCGGCGACATTGTTGGTGGCCACCCCGAGGAATTCCTTGCGCTCGGCCAGGACGCGCGCACGATCGGCGTCCCAGACCACCGCGCCGTACCCGGCGGGGCCGGGATTTCCGCGGGAGCCGCCGTCCGCTTCCACGATCACCATGTCCACCAACGCTGTTCACCTTCCGTGCAGGTCCGAGAATCGGCCGGCGGGTCACACCGCCGTGGCGTCGAGGTCCGCGCCGCGCGGCACCCGGTTCGCGGGTCGGCCGCCGCGCCGCCTCACCGTGTCATCGCCTCGGGTATCCGGAGCGGGCCAGGCGTCGATCCTGTCGCGTCGCCGTGCTGGTTCGCGGTATTCGGGCTGTCGTGTCGTGTGCCGGTCCACGCCGGGCGGCACGGGTGCCGCGCGCCGGTGAGCGCGCGGCGGTCGGGTCAGAGCCCGGAGTGCTTGGTGCGCACCAGGATCGCGCCGCATTCGGGGCAGCGGACGACGACGTCGGGGGCGGTCTGGGCGATGCGGGAGATCTCGCCGCGGTCGAGTTCGATGCGGCAGGCGCCGCAGCGGCGGGCCTGGAGCAGGGCCGCGCCGACACCGTAGGTGGTGCGCTGCTTGTCGTAGGCGGCGAGCAGGTCGGCGGGGAACGTGTTGGTCAGGGCGGTGCGGTCGGAGTCGCAGCGCTGCTGGGCGACGGCCAGGTCGGCGAGGGCGCTGTCGCGCAGGCGCTCGGCGTCGACCAGTTCGGCCTCGGCCTGGTCCAGGTTGGCCCCGGCGTGGGCGTGCGCGGCGGCGGCGGCCTCGCGGCGCTCCATCACCTCGATCTCGTCGTCCTCGAGGACCTTGCGGCGGCGTTCCAGGCTGGTCAGCTCATGTTGCAGTTCGGAGAGCTGCTTGGCGCCGACCGACCCGGCGGTGAGCAGGCCGCGGTCGCGTTCCTCGCGCTTGCGGACGGCCTCGATCTCGCCTTCCAGCTTGCGGATGTCGCGATCGAGGTCGTCGATCAGGATCTCGGCCTTGACCGCCTCGTCCTTGCGGGTGGTGCGCTCCGCGGCCAGCCGATCCACTTCCTGCTGCTCGGGCAGCACCTTGCGGCGATGCTCGATCCGCGTCAGCTCGGCGTCGACGGCGGCGAGGTCGAGCAGCTTGGCCTGGATCGATGGTTCGGCATTCAACGCGAAGGTCTCCTGGACGCTATGGACGAAATTCAAGACTCCCACCGTACCGTGTCTAATTTGCCCTCCGCTTCGCTCCGGGCGGGTTCGCGGCCCCGAGGTCTCGATTCTTCCCTCCTCCGCTCCTCCGCTCCGCTCCCCCGCCCCGTCGGTCCAGAATCGAGACGGCCGCGAACCACCGGTGTGATGCCCAGGTCAGCAGTCCGACGCGCCCAGGGTCCAGGGGTCGGTGCGCAGGGCGGAGACGCGGGTCTCGAGGCCGGGCAGGGCGTGGCGGACCACACCTTCGGCCTGCCCGCACCACGGGAACTCGGTGGCCCAGTGGGCGGCGTCGATCAGGGCCGGGCCGCCCGCGCGCAGGTGTTCGTCGGCGGGGTGATGGCGCAGGTCGGAGGTGACGTAGGCGTCGACGCCGAGGCGGGAGACCTTGCCCAGGAAGGAATCTCCCGCGCCGCCGCAGACGGCGACGGTGCGGATGACCCGGTCCGGGTCGCCGGCGGCGCGCACCCCCCAGGTGGTCGCGGGCAGCGCGGCGCGCACGCGAGCGGTGAACGCGCGCAGGGTTTCCGGGGCGGGAAGCTCGCCGACGCGGCCGATGCCCAGACCGGACGGCAGGTCGGCGCGTTCGGTGACGTGATAGGCGGGTTCCTCGTACGGGTGAGCCGCGCGCAGGGCGGCCAGGATCGCGGCCCGGCGCGACGGCGGGGCCACCACCTCGAGGCGATCCTCGGAGACCTCGTGCAGCTCGCCGACCACGCCCAGGGCCGGATTGGCTCCCTCGAGGGGCCGGAACTGGCCGGTGCCCGCGACCGTCCAGGCGGCGTCGGAGTAGGTGCCGATCGTGCCCGCGCCCGCCGCGAACAGGGCGTCCAGCACGGCGTCGCGGTGCGTGACCGGCACCTGCACCACCCACTTGTCCAGGGGAGTCATCGGTTTCGGATCGAGCGGACCGGTGACGGTCAGCCCGATCGCCGCCGCGAGCGCGTCGGAGACACCCGGATCGGCGGAGTCGGCATTGGTGTGGGCGGTGAACAGCGCGCAACCCGACCGGATGAGCCGATGCAGCAGCGCGCCTTTCGGGGTGTCGGCCGCGACGGTGTCCACGCCGCGCAGCAGCAGCGGGTGGTGCACGACCAGCGCCTGGGCGCCCCACTCGATGGCCTCGTCCACGACCGCGGCCGTGGCGTCGACGGCGAACAGCACCCGCGAGACCGAGTCCCGCGGGTCGCCGCACACCAAGCCCACCGAATCCCAGGACTCGGCCAGCCTGGGCGGGTATGCCGTATCCAAGGCCGCGATGAGATCCGCCAGCCGCACCGTAGTCACCACAATCGAACCTCTCCGACTCTCGGGGCCGGTGGGGCCGCCGCCCCGCGAAACCCCTGCCATTGCCGCCTTACCTGATCACAATCCCACGTCGCGGATTGCCGCGACCAGCCGATCCACCGCTGCGGCGCCCCGCACCGCGACCCGCAGGAAACCCGTTTCCAGCCCGGGGAACGTGTCGCCGCGGCGCACCGCGATCCCCTTGTCCGCGAGCCGCTTTCGCAGCAGTTCCGCGTCCGGCACCCGGATCAGCAGGAACGGACCCGACGCGGGCTCGTGCACCTCGACGCCGAGCGCCCGCAGCCGCGGGATCATGGCGGCGCGGTCGGCGGCGATGCGCTCGGCCATTCGCCGCGCCCGCGCGACGGCGGCCGGTTCGCTCACCGCCGCGATGGCTTCCAGCTGCAAGGTGCCCAGCGGCCAGTGCGCGCGGCCGTGATTCAGCCGCGCCAGCACCTCCGGCGCACCGAGCGCGTACCCGCAGCGCAGTCCCGCCAGCGCCCAGGTCTTGGTGAGGCTCCGGAACACCAGTACATCCGGATGACGCTCTCCGGCAAGGGATTCCGACTCCCCCGGCACCGCGTCGGCGAACGCCTCGTCCACCACCACGATGCGTCCCGGCCGGCGCAGCGCGCGGAGGCTGTCCGCCGAGTGCAGCACGGAGGTCGGGTTCGTGGGATTGCCCACCACCACCAGATCCGCGTCTTCCGGCACCACGACACCGTCGAGGCGGTACGGCGGTTCCAGGATCACCCGAGTCACCGGCGCCCCGGCCTCGCGCAGCGCCAGCTCCGGCTCGGTGAAGGACGGATGGATCACCGCGGCCCGCCGGGACACCAGCCGCGGCAGCATCGCGAACCCCTCGGCCACCCCGGCCAGCAGCAGCACCTCGTCGATCGAGCGTCCGTGCCGCGCGGCCACCGCCGCCCGCGCCGCC
>NZ_JBSGCY010000034.1:0-51754 GCF_053602115.1 Nocardia sp. NPDC004582
GGTGAAGGCGTTGGCCCCCAAGGGAATCGACGCCGCCATCGACACGGTCGGCACCGACGAGGCCGTGGACGTCTCCCTGGAACTGGTCGCCGACCCGCCACGAACGGCTGCGCTCCTACGGCGTCGAACCCGTCGCCTACGGTCCCGGCCTCGCCGATCGGGTGAAGGCGTTGGCCCCCAAGGGAATCGACGCCGCCATCGACACGGTCGGCACCGACGAGGCCGTGGACGTCTCCCTGGAACTGGTCGCCGACCGCGCCCGGATCGCGAGCATCGTGGCCTTCGGCCGGGCCGCCACCGACGGTTTCAAGGTGCTCGGCCAGGGTCCCGGCGCCGACCCGGGCACCGATATCCGCGCCAACGCCTGGCGGGAACTGCTGCCGCTGCTGGCGGCGGGCAAGCTGGATCTGGCCATCGCGAAGACGTTCCCGCTCGCGGAAGTGGCTGCGGCGCATACATTCGTGATGGCGGGCCACGCCGGTGGAAAGGTCATTCTGTTGCCCTGACCGGCCCCGCCTGATTTGCCGAATCGTCCCTTATGCGTCCCGCACACGGCATATGTTGTTGCCCACAACATATGCCGTGTGTGCGGTCGCGACCCGGTGACCGCCGCGTGCAGCGTCATGGAAAAGAAGGTCACCCTGATGAGGACGAAAAGCGCGCTCCCGCCGAAGAAGTCCGGACGTCGACGGGGTTACGCCGCCGCCGCGCTGGCCCTGTCCGGCCTGCTCACCCTCACCGCCTGCGGATCCAATTCCAGTAATGACACCTCCACGTCGAACGCACCCGCCGGCGGTGGTGGAAACGGGACGGTCGGTGTCATCCTCCCCGAGACGGCCACCTCGGCCCGCTGGGAATCCTTCGACAAGCCCCTGCTGCGAAGCGCCTTGAACCAGGCCGGATTCGACGCCGACGTGCAGAACGCGCAGGGCGACGTCCAGAAATTCACCACCCTCGCCGACGGCATGATCGCCAAGGGCGTCAAGGTCCTGGTGATCGCCGCCATCAACAGCGAGGTCGGCAGCGCCGTCGCCGCCAAGGCCAAGAAGGCCGGGATCCCGACCATCGATTACGACCGCCTCAACCTCGGCGGATCCTCCGACTACTACGTGTCCTTCGACAATGTGAAAGTCGGTGAACTGCAGGGCCAGGGGCTGGCGACCGCGCTGAAGGACAAGCCGGGCGCACAGGTCGTCGAGATCGAGGGCGCGCCGACCGATAACAACGCCACCCTCTTCCACCAAGGCCAGCAGAAGGCCCTGCAACCCCTCTACGATTCGGGCGCGCTGAAACTGGTGCGCAGCCAGCCCATCGACGACTGGAACAACCAGAAGGGCGGCACCACCTTCGAGCAGATCCTCACCGGCAACGGCGGCAAGGTCGACGGCGTGGTCGCCGCCAACGACGGCCTGGCGGGCGCGGTGATCACGGTGCTGAAGAAGAACGGCCTCAACGGCAAGGTGCCGGTGACCGGTCAGGACGCCACCGTCGACGGGCTCAAGGCGGTGCTGCGCGGAGACCAGTACATGACCGTGTTCAAGCCCATCAAGGAGGAGGCGGAGAACGCGGCGAAACTCGCCGTCGCCCTCGCCAAGGGCGACAAGGCGGCCGCGGACGCGCTGGCGCAGGCCGTGAGCCAGGACCCCAAGGGCAAGCGGGACGTGAAATCGGTGCTGCTGCAACCGCAGCCGATCACCAAGACCGAGGTCAAGCAGGTGGTGGACTCCGGTTTCGTGAAGGCCGGCGACGTCTGCTCCGGCGACGTGAAGTCCGCCTGCTCCGCGCTGGGCATCGCCTGAGGATCGCCGCGCATGAGCGGTCAAGCGCGGAGGAGGCAGCGCAGCGTAACCACGCAGCGCTCCGGTCATGCGCGAAAGGACACAGCATGAATGAGCCGCTGCTCCGGATCACCGGCCTGAACAAGAGTTTCGGACCGGTGCACGTGCTGCACGACGTGGACCTCACCGTGCCGGCGGGCGAGGTCACCGCACTCGTCGGCGACAATGGCGCGGGCAAATCCACGCTGGTGAAATGTGTCGCCGGAATCCACGCCGCCGATTCGGGCGAGGTGCGATTCCGGGGCGAACCCGTTCACCTGCGTGGCGCCAAGGACGCGGCGGCGCTCGGCATCGAGGTCGTCTACCAGGACCTGGCCCTGGCCGACAATCTCGACATCGTGGCCAATATGTTCCTCGGCCGGGAGCGCGGCAAGCCGTGGCTGCTGGACGAGGCGAGCATGGAGGAGGCGGCGCGGCGCACCCTGGCCTCGTTGGGGGTGCGCACCGTGAAATCGGTGCGCACCCCGGTCGCGGCGCTCTCCGGCGGGCAACGCCAGACCGTGGCGATCGCCAAAGCCGTGCTGTGGAACAGCAATCTGGTGCTGCTCGACGAACCCACCGCCGCCCTCGGCGTCGCGCAGACCCGGCAGGTGCTGGATCTGGTGCGGCGGCTGGCCGAACAGGGACTCGGCGTGGTGTTGATCAGCCACAACTTGGCCGACGTGTTCGAGGTCGCGGATCGGATCGCGGTGCTGTACCTGGGGCGGATGGCCGCGCAGGTGCGGACCGCCGATGTCACCACGGGACAGGTGGTGGAGCTGATCACCGCCGGCCGCTCGGGGGATCTCGGGTTGGCGCGGCCGGAGGCGGTGGCGTTGTGAGCGAGGAATCCACTGAGATGACCAATGTCGCGGAATCGGCGGCCGACTCCGGGTCCGCCGTCACCGACTTCGGAATCGACACCACGACGCTGTCGACGCGGGAAGCCCTGCGCGACTATCTGGCCCGGCTGCGCGGCGGCGAGATCGGTTCGCTACCCGCGATTCTCGGCCTGGTCGCCTTGATCATCTTCTTCTCGGCGCTGTCGGATGTGTTCCTCTCGCTCAACAACATCGCCAATCTGCTGGCGCAGGGCGCGGGGCAGACCATCATCGCCATCGGGATCGTGTTCGTGCTGCTGATCGGCGAGATCGATCTGTCGGCGGGCACGGCCTCCGGGGTGGCGGGCGCGGTGCTGGCCATGCACTACGTGGACAACGGGAATCTGCTGACCGGCATGGGGTCGACGGTGTTCTTCGTGTTCAACGCCATGCTGGCGCTCGCGGCGATCCTGGCGGGGCTGCTGCGGATCTGGCCGGGGGTGGCGTTCTCGCTGCTCGGCATCCTGCTGACGGTGCTGGGCCTGCCGGCGAATCCGTGGGTGGAGATGCTGCTCGCGGTGTGTGTCGGCGCGGCCATCGGGTCCATCACCGGGTTCCTGATCGCCAAGATCGGCATGCCGTCGTTCGTGGTGACCCTGGCGCTGTTCCTGGCGTGGCAGGGCGTGATCCTGCAGCTCATCGGGGAGGGCGGGGTGCTGGGGATCAGTTCCTCGCATGTGCTCGACGCGGTGGCCAACGGGAATCTGTCGACGGCGGGCAGCTGGGTGCTGTGCGTGGTGGCGGCGGGCGGGTATGCCGCGGTCATCCTCGGCGGGCACGCGCTGCGCCGGCGGCGAGGGCTGGTCACGCGGCCGACACCGCTGGTGGTGGTGAAGGTTTCGGCGCTCGTGGTGTTCGCGGTCGTGGTGACGGCGCTGCTCACCGTCAACCGGTCGCCGAGTTCGCTGATCGTCATCTCCGGTGTGCCGTATGTGGTTCCGATCGTGCTGGTGCTGCTGGTCGCGGGAACCTACGTGCTGACCCGGACCACGTACGGCCGCCACATCTACGCGGTCGGCGGCAATGTCGAGGCGGCGCGGCGCGCGGGCATCAATGTGACCCAGTTGCGGGCCAGCGTTTTCGTGATCAGCTCCGCCTGCGCGGCGGTCGGGGCGATCGTGTACTCCTCGAAGGTCGGATCGGTGGATCCGCAAGCGGGCGGGCTCAATACGCTGCTGTTCGCGGTCGGCGCGGCCGTGATCGGCGGGACGTCGCTCTTCGGCGGGCGCGGGCGGGTGGCCGACGCGGTGATCGGCGGCGCGGTGCTGGCGGTGGTGTCCAACGGGCTGGGCCTGCTGCGGCAACCGGCCGCGGTGGTGTCCATCGTGACCGGGCTGGTGCTGCTGCTGGCCGCCACCGTCGACGCGCTGTCGAGACGCCGCGTGGCGATGTCCGGCCGGTGAGCCGCGCGATGGTATATCCGAGTCCATGACCGTCGCCCGTCCGGACGAGGTGCGCCGGTTCAACCGGTCGACCCTCCTGCGGCTGCTACACACCGGAGGCCCCGCCACCCGTGCGGCCCTCGCCGCCGAACTCGGGCTCAACCGATCCACCATCAAGATGCTCGTGGACGGGCTGGCCGAGGATGGCGTGGTGGAGGAGAAGGTGCCGCGGCTCGCGCGCGGGGCCGGACGGCCGTCACTGCTGGTGCTGCCGCAACCCGAGGCGGCGGTGGTGCTGGCGGTGGACGTCCAGGTCGAGCACGTGGGGATCGCGCTGGTCGGGTTCGGCGGGCAGATCATGGGCCGCAACAGCTGGAATCTGCGTGGGCGGCAACGGGAACCGGACGAGGTGATCACGCACGTCGCGGAATCCTCGGCGATCCTGGCCGAGGATCTGGGGCTGCGGCCGGTCGCGGTCGGAGTGTGCGTGCCCGGGGTGGTGCGGCGCGCCGACGGGCTGGTGCACAATGCCGCGAATCTGCGCTGGGGTGAGGTGGCGCTCGGGCAGCGGCTGCGGGCGGTGCTGGAGCTGCCGGTGACGGTCGGCAATGACGCCGAATTCGGTGCTCTCGCAGAGCATGTCAGGGGCGCGGGGCGCACGGCGGCCGACGCCGTGTTCGTGTCCGCCGATGTCGGGGTGGGCGGCGGCCTCATCGCCCAGGGCGAGCTGTTGCGCGGGCAGGCCGGATACCTGGGCGAGATCGGGCACATGACGGTGCGGCCCGGCGGGCGGAAATGCTACTGCGGCAACGAGGGCTGCTGGGAGACCGAGGTCGGGGAGGCGGCGCTGTGCCGGGCCCTCGGCATGCCCGAGCACGGACCGCGCGGCGCGATCGTGGCCGAACTGCGTGCGCTGCGCGGGGATTGGGCATCCCAGCTCGACGAATACCTGGACTGGCTGACGCTCGGACTGGTCAATGTCGTGAACATCCTCGGACCCGAACTGGTGGTGCTGGGCGATCTGTTCACGGCGCTGCCGGATGCGGGCATCGCGCGGGTGCGGGAGGAGGTGCACCGGCGCAGCATGGTGAGCCGGGCGTTCGGCGGGGTGCGGATCGAGAAGTCTTGTCTGGGGCCGGATCTCAAATTGCTCGGGGCGGCGGAGGCGGCGTTCGAGGGCGTGCTCAGCATGCTGTGATCGGCGGCCGCGATCATGGCGCGTGGCGGCTCTGGTGCGGTGCCGGTCCGGGGCGCGAAGTTCGTGTCCGGTGGCGCGGGCCGGTGCGGCGGGAGTTCAATACAGGAATGGAGCAGCTTCCCGAGGACTGGCAGCGGGGGATCGTCATCGTGGCGCATCCCGACGACATCGAATACGGGGCCGCGGCCGCGGTCGCGCGCTGGACCGGGCAGGGCAAGGACATTCGCTACGTGCTCGTCAGCAGCGGTGAGGCCGGCATCGCGGGACTCGCGCCCGCCGAGGCCGGGCCGTTGCGCGAGGACGAGGAGCGGGCCTCGGCCAAGATCGTCGGCGTCAGCTCGGTCGAATTCCTCGGCTACCCGGACGGCCGCATCGAGGAGTCCCTCGCCCTGCGCCGCGACCTGGCCGCCGCCATCCGCCGCCACCGCCCCGAGATGGTGATCCTGTTCAACTTCGGCGACAGCTGGGCCCGCGGCTACGTCAACTCCGCCGACCACCGCGCCGTCGGCCGCGCCGCCCTCGACGCCGTCTCCGACGCCGGCAACGAGTGGATCCACCCCGATATCGCCGACCTCCCCGCCTGGTCTCCGCGCTGGGCCGCCGTCTACGGCGTCGCCGACGGCAGCCACGGTCTCGACGTCACCGACACCGTCGAGGCGGCCGTCGAATCCCTGACCGCCCACCGCCGCTACCTCGAGGTCCTCAGCCCCGAACCCGTCGAAGCCCAGGCCCGCGCGGTCATCGAGATGACCACCGGCCCCAAGGAGGGCTTCCCCGCCGCCCGAGCCCTCAGCTTCGAGCTCTACCACTTCGCGGGCTGAACTGGGACTGCGCCGCCCGCCCGGCATGCGGGGTTTCCGGGCGGCGCGAATTCGGAAGGTGGGTGAGGTTCCGGATGTGTCGGGCGGGTGTGGGACCCTGGCTGCGTGCGAGTAGCGGTGGTGGCCGGGCCTGATCCGGGGCATGCGTTTCCAGCGATTGCGTTGTGTGAGCGATTGCTGGTGGCCGGGGACGAGCCGGTGCTGTTCACCAGTCCGCGGTGGTTCGATGCCGCGCGTGAGGCCGGGATCGGGGTGCGGCGGCTGAAGGGGCTCGCGCCCCGGGCCGAGGATGACGACAACGACGCGGGCGCGCGGATTCATCAACGGGCCGCGCATATTTCGACCGAGATCCTGCCGGATCTGAGCGCCATGCTGCCCGAACTCGTGGTCTCGGACGTGCTCACCGCCGGTGGCGGGATGGCGGCGGAGCGGTTGAAGCTGCCGTGGGTGGAGTTGTCGCCGCACCCGCTGTACCTGCAGTCGAAAGGGTTGCCGCCCATCGGGAGTGGGCTCGCGGCGGGGGAGGGGCTGCGCGGGCGGGCCCGGGACTCGGTGCTGCGCGGGCTGAGTTCGCGGGCCGTGCGGCGCGGGGAACTGCAGCGGGAGCAGGCGCGGGCCAGTATCGGCCTGCCCACAGAGGATCCGGGGCCCGACGCCCGGCTGATCGCCACACTGCCCGCCCTGGAGGTGCCGCGACCGGACTGGCCGGAGAACGCCCACCTGGTCGGGCCCCTGCTGTGGGAGCCCACCGATCACATCCTCGACCTGCCGCCCGGCGACGAACCGCTGGTCATGGTCGCCCCCTCCACCGCCCAGACCGGTCAGGTCGGTCTGGCGGAGGCCGCGCTGGAGGCGTTCCAGGGCGCGGGTGTGCGCGTCGCCATCTCCACCCTCGATACCCCGCCCGTCGACCTTCCGCCCTGGGCCACGGCCGGTTTGGGCCGTCAGGACGAACTGCTGCGCCACGCCTCGGTCGTGATCGGCGGCGGCGGACACGGTCTGCTCGCCAAGACCCTGCTGGCGGGCGTCCCCATCGTCACCGTCCCCGGCGGCGGCGATCAGTGGGAACTCGCCAATCGCGCGGCCCGCCAAGGCAGTTCCCTGTTCGTGCGGCCGCTCACCCCCGAGGCCCTGCGCGACGCGGTGAAACGCATCCTCGACGATCCGGCCTATCGGGCCGCCGCCGAGTCAGCCGCCGCCGGTATCGCCGATACCGTCGACCCGGTCGAGATCTGTCACGCCGCGGTGCGCTGACGCCGCGCTGGGCTGCCGCACCGTGGCGCGGCACGTGCCCGAGCTGCGGTGTGAGCTCCGAACCAACCGGTCGCGCCCCAGCCTGCCGATCCGGTCGCTTCGGCGGCTGCTCGCCGGATCCGGCCGGTGGCGTAGGCTCGCGGCCGTGCGGCTGACGGAGTTTCAGGAGTTGATGCATACCGAGTTCGGCACGGCGCGCGCCGACGCGCTGCTGGCCGATCATGTGCTGCCGTCCATGGGGCGGACCGGCGCGCAGGCCATCGAGGCGGGGGTCGATCCCCGGGACGTGTGGCGGGCGCTGTGCGCGGAATTCGATGTCCCGAAGTCGCGCTGGTGAATTCGCGTTACCCGGCGGACTGCTCCGACTGGGTCTTCTTCGCGTAGTGCCGCGTCGCCTTGGCGCGGTTGCCGCAGGCCGCCATGGAATGCCAGCGGCGGGTGCCGTTCTTCGAGGTGTCCAGGAACCACAGGACGCAGTGTGGATGCGCGCACTGTTTGATCCGTTCGGGGGAGCTCGCCAGCAGGTGTAGCAGATTGTCGGCGGCGAGCCAGGCGGGTAGCCAGGCCGGATCGGTGACTTCGGGGAGCCCGGCCGGGCCTTCGGGGGTGAGGGCGCGGCGGATGCGGCCGTGCGCGAGTACCGCGTTGAGGTCGTCGGCGGTGCGGGGGTCGCCCGCGGCGTCGCCCTTGACCACGCGCAGGATCGCCTCGCGGGCGGCCACCAGCGCGTTCAGGGTGGCCTCGTCGGCGGGCAGGTCGAGTGCGTTGTCGGCCAGCCACCGCTGGGCCCCGGTCACATCGGTGAGCAGATCCTGCGGGCCCGTCTGCGCTATCCACCGCGTGTTGAGCAGGTCCAACGCGAGCGGTTCACCGAGGTGGGGGCGTGGTTCGGGCACGTCTGAGGGTAACTGGCTCCGTGTCGTCATCGGATCGTCCACTCCCTTCTAACCAGACAAATCAACTATAGGGGTTGACGCTGGGCGACCTCTGCGATTAGTTTCTAACCTGTCAAACAAACAACATCAGTTAGATCATTCCGAAGGGGTTCACCATGACCGCACCCGTCCTCGCCACCGGGCATATCGGCCTCAATGTCACCGACCTCGACCGCTCGGTGTCCTTCTATCGGCGCGCCCTCGGCTTCGAACAGCTCGGCGCCGGCGGGGAGGGTGCGCAGCGCTTCGCCTTCCTCGGGCGCGACGGGCAGTTGCAGGTCACGCTGTGGCAGCAGAGCGATGGCGAGTTCTCGGCGAAAACTCCCGGCCTGCACCATCTCTCGTTCCAGGTCGACACCATCGACCAGGTGCACGCGGTGGAGACCGCGCTCAAAGACCTCGATGTCGCGTTCGCCCACGACGGCGTCGTCGCGCACGGTGAGGGCGCGGCCTCGGGCGGCATCTTCTTCATCGATCCGGACGGCATCCGCCTCGAGGTGTACGCGCCGTCGGGCGCCGAGCATGCCCCTGCCCCCTCGGGCAGCGCCCCGACCTGCGGGTTCTTCTGAGCAGGAATATCGCACTCGCACCGCGGGATTCGCATGGGGTGCCACCGCGGTGCTTCGGCACCGAACCGAGCCCCCCGAAAGGAGACGGACATGAACGACATCCGGGTCCGGGACCTGCCGGGCGGAGTCGCCTATCACCCCGGGGAACTGGCGGTGCAGCAGCGGCTGGGCCAGACCGACATCGCACAGCGGGTCGGCCGGATGATCCGGCCCGACATTCCGGCCGCCGCCGCGCTTTTCCTGGCCGAACAGCCGATGATCGTGCTGGCCGCCGCCGATGACGCGGGCCGCATGTGGGCGAGCCAGCTGGCGGGGTCACCCGGATTCGTCCATGCCTCCGGCGAACGCGCCATCGAGATCGAGGCGACTCCGGTGGCGGGCGACCCGCTGGCCGTATCGCTGCGCGGCACACGGCATGTCGGGATGATCGCGCTGCAACCGCAGACCCGCCGCCGTATGCGGGTGAACGGGGTGATCGCGCCCACCGCGACCGGACTGCGCATCGACACCGAACAGGTGTATTCGAACTGCCCGAAGTACATTTCCCGCCGAGGGGTCGAGGAATGGGTCGCGGGCGCGACGCCGCGGGCACGTCGCGGTGTCGAGTTGGATGCGGCGCAGCGGCAGCTCATCGCACGCGCCGATGCCTTCTTCGTCGCCTCCGCGGACGCCGACGGACACGCGGACGCCTCCCATCGCGGCGGCAATCCGGGCTTCCTGCAGGTGCTTTCCCCGACCCGCCTGCGGTGGCCCGACTACCGCGGCAACTCCATGTTCATGACCCTCGGCAATATCGCCGCCGCTCCCCGCTGCGGGCTGCTCGTGCCCGACTGGCGGACCGGCGCCACCCTGCAACTCACCGGAACCGCCGAGATCGTCTGGGACGAAGCTGCTTTCACGCCAGGCGCGCAATGCGCCATCGACTTCACCGTCACCGAGGTCGTCGAGATCTCGGGTGCCACGCCACTGCGCTGGACCGACCCCGAACTGTCGCCGGTCAACCCCTGACCACGCGACCTACGCCAATCCGAAAGGCTTACCCCGATGCGTCCGCCACTGCCGCCCTTCGACCTCGAATCCGCGAAGCTGAAGGTCCGCGCCGCCGAGAACGCCTGGAACACCCGCGATCCCGAGAAGGTCGCCCAGGCGTACACCGAGGATTCCGTCTGGCGCAACCGCGACGAATTCCTCACCGGCCGTGCCGAGATCGTCGACTTCCTGAAGCGCAAGTGGGCCAAGGAGAACGGCTACGCCCTGCGCAAGGACCTGTGGACCTTCACCGAGGACCGCATCGCCGTCCGCTTCCAGTACGAATGGCACGACGACAGTGGCCAGTGGCATCGCAGCTATGGCAACGAACTCTGGGAATTCGCCCCCGATGGCCGCATGTCCCGCCGGGAAGCCAGTATCAACGACGTGCCGATCGCGGAGGAGGAGCGCCGCATCTTCGGGCCCCGCACCCCGGAAGAGGACGGCGCGGCTCTTCCTTTGCGGTAGTGGCGAGATCAGGGAGCTCTCGCCGAGCGGAATTCGGATCGATTCCTCGGTGAGAGCTCCCTGCCCGTGGTTAGCCGGGGGTGTCAGCCGGGGCGGACCGGCCTCGGGTATAGCGCGGGTCAGGCGATCCGAGCGGGTTCCGGCGGGGTGACGGCCGGGGCCGAAGTGGGACGGGCGGCTCGCGTGTACAGGGCGAAAACCACTGCACCCGCGAGGATTCCGGTCACCCCGGCCGCCATCGTCGCCGTGTTCAGCCCGTCCACGAACGCATGCCCGGGCGCCTTTCCGGTACCCGCGTTCCGGAAGACGGTGCCCAGCACGGCGACACCCAGGGCCAGGCCCAGCTGTCGTGCGGTGTTGATCGCCCCGGCCGCGGTGCCGCTCTGGTGCGGCGGGACCGCCGCCAGGCCCACCGCCACCAGCGGCGGTGCCATGACGCCGACTCCGGCGCCGATCACGAGGTAGCCGGGAATCGTCGCGGTCCAGGACGATCCGGTGTCGATGAGGGTCAGCAGCGCGCTGCCCGCGCCGATGAGCGTCAGGCCACCGCCGATCGTCCACTGCGGTGCGACATCGTGCAGCAGCCTGCCGAAGACGCCCGACACCAGGAAGGCGCACACCGACAGCGGCAGCATGGACAGTCCCGCCCGCAGCGGGGTCAGATGCAGGTACTGCTGCAGCCACAGGGACAGCAGCGGGCTCGTGGAGAACGCGGCGAAACTCAGGCCGGCCGCGGCGATCAGCGTGGCGGTGAAGCCCGCGCCGCGCAGCAGGGAGAAGGGCAACATCGGTGCGGCACTGGTGGATTCGATGATGACGAACGCCGCCAGCGCGACCACGCCGGTGATCAGCGACAGCGCGGCCCCGCGATCGCCCCACCCGTGCTCGCCCGCCCGGACGATGCCGTAGGTCGCGGCCGTCGCGGCCACCGTGAAGCTCAGCATGCCGCCCAGGTCCACGCGGCGGTCGGCGCGGCGCGGCGACGGTCCGAAAGCGATGGCGGACAAGGCGATCGCCAGCGCGGCGATCGGCAGGTTGACGAAGAAGATCCACCGCCACGACAGCAGATCGGTCAACGCGCCGCCCAGCACCACGCCGACACCGGCGGCCGCGCCCGGGACCGCGCCCCACGCGCTGAACGCGATCCCGCGATCGCGGCCGGTGTAGCCGGGTGGCGCGGCGCATGAACGAGCTCATCGAATCCGGGGTGCTGTACTTCGATCTCGACTTCGCTTTGGAGCGAATGGGTTACGTGTCGCGGGCCATGCTGTGGATGCGGGTGCGGCCCGGGGACCTGGAGGCGGCGGGCCGGGCGATCGCCACGCATCCGGAGGTCGCTTTCGTCGCGGCGACCACGGGGACCGCGAATCTGGTCGCCGCGGTGGTGTGTCACGACACCGCGCATCTGTACCGGTATGTCACCGAGTCGCTGGGGGTGCTGCCGGGGATCAACGATGTTCAGGTGCTGTCGGCGTTGCGGATGTTCAAGCAGTCGTCGACGCTGTTGGATGACCGGAAGGTGGGGGTGGTGCCCTGAGCCCGGTCAGCTTGCCGATCGGTTGCTACCAGGTGTTTCGCGTGTCGTTCAGCGCGTCGCTTGCATCGAACACCTGTTCGTCTAAGCTCGTCGTCGGAAGTTGTCGGTGCCTCCCTCTAACGTGGGCGCCAACCACAGTATGAGACTCACCCGTTGAGAAGGGGACAGACGATGGCACCTCCGGCTTTCGATCGTGACAAGGCCCTCGAACTGGCGTTGGCGCAGATCGAGAAGGGCTTCGGCAAGGGCGCGGTCATGCGCCTGGGAGAAGAGGCGCGCCAGCCGATCGCGGTGATTCCCACCGGATCCATCGCGCTGGACGTCGCGCTCGGCATCGGCGGCCTGCCGCGCGGTCGCATCGTGGAGATCTACGGCCCGGAATCCTCGGGTAAGACCACCGTCGCGCTGCACGCGGTCGCCAACGCGCAGGCCAACGGCGGCGTCGCGGCGTTCATCGACGCCGAGCACGCGCTGGATCCGGACTACGCCCGCAAGCTCGGTGTCGACACCGACGCGCTGCTGGTCTCCCAGCCCGATACCGGTGAACAGGCGCTCGAGATCGCCGACATGCTGGTGCGTTCCGGCGCCATCGACATCATCGTCATCGACTCCGTGGCCGCCCTGGTGCCGCGCGCCGAGATCGAGGGCGAGATGGGTGACAGCCACGTCGGTCTGCAGGCCCGCCTGATGAGCCAGGCGCTGCGCAAGATGACCTCGGCGCTGAACAACTCCGGCACCACCGCCATCTTCATCAACCAGCTGCGCGAGAAGATCGGCGTCATGTTCGGCTCGCCCGAGACCACCACCGGTGGTAAGGCGCTGAAGTTCTACGCCTCGGTGCGTCTGGACGTGCGCCGCATCGAGACGCTGAAGGACGGTTCCGACGCGGTCGGTAACCGCACCCGCGTGAAGGTCGTCAAGAACAAGGTCTCGCCGCCGTTCAAGCAGGCCGAGTTCGACATCCTCTACGGCTTCGGCATCTCCAAGGAGGGCTCGATCATCGACATGGGTGTCGAGCAGGGCTTCATCCGCAAGTCCGGCTCCTGGTACACCTACGAGGGCGACCAGCTCGGCCAGGGCAAGGAGAACGCCCGCAAGTTCCTGCTGGAGAACACCGACGTGCGCGACGAGATCGAGAAGAAGATCAAGGAGAAGCTCGGCATCGGCGCGGACGTCACCGCCGAGGAAACCGCCGCCGACTTCTGACATGACCTCGCGGGATTCCGAAGGGCCCCGGCGCACCCCGCCGGGGCCCACCCCCCAGCTCGACGCGGTGGAACGCCTCCGCCGCCAACTGGAATCCCGCGACGCCAAGTCCGCTCGCCGCGGCTCCCGCCCTCCCGCGTCCCGCGCCACCGAGCCGAGCCACGACCTCTTCGGCCGCGACTCCGCCGACCCCTACGCCTCGGGCGGCGGCTGGAACTACGGCCCCTCCGGCGCCCGCACCGACGCTTACTACGCGGCCCCCGAACACAATTCGCCGTCCGAGGCCCGCTCCACCTGGCTTACGGCCGACGACGCACCGCCCCCGTCCGGCTCGACCCGGGCGAACCCCGATACCGCGGACCATGATCCGGAAGCTCGCGACGCTGACCGCGTCTCGTCGGGCGGAACGTCCACCCGGTCAACCCGCGGCCCCGAATCGGCCGCCGATGCCGACCCGGCCCTCGACATCCACCCCCCGAATCCATCCCGCCCCCACCGCCGTTCGCCCACCGGGCGAGGTCGCTCGCCGGGGCAGTGGCGAGAGGAAGCGCCCACTGCCCCCGGCGACGGCGGGGACGGCGCTACCCCTGTCGCGGCTGTCGGTGGGCGCGAACCCGATTCGAAGGCTGCGGCTCCGGCTGACAAGCTGGCCGTGGCACGCGCCGCCTTGGCCGAGGCCACCGCTGTCGCCGCGGCCAATGCGGCAGCGAACGCGGCTGCGTCGGAGTCACGGGGCCGGCGGGGGAGTCGGGGGAAGGCGGCCTCGGCGGAACAGTCGAGTACTACCAGGTATCAGGATGTCGAGGAAGGGATCACCCGCCGCAGGGGACGCCGGGATGGCGGGAATTCGGTTGCGGGGGACGCGTATTCACGCGATGACGAGAGTTCGACTTCGGGGGAGTCGTATGGCCGAGACGAGGGGAATTCCGGCCCGGGGTCGGATGGTGGCAGGCCCGATGCGGATCGGGCTGGTGGACGCGGGCGTCGCGGTGGTCGTCGGCGCGACGAGTACGGGGAACCGGTTGCCGGGGGCGATGACGCCTACTCCGAGGAAGACGACAGTCGACGCGGACGGGGCGGTCGTCGGCGCGGGGCGTATGCGGACCGCGCCGGGGGTGATAGTCCAGGCTTCGAGGATGATGAGCGTCGTGGGCGGGGGCGTCGGCGTGGGCGGAATGGGTCCGGTGGGGAGTCGGCCGGATCGGGTGCGCCGACAGGTGGCGGCACCGAAGCGCAGGCGAAGGATATCTGCCTGCGGTTGCTGACGGACCGGGCTCGGAGTCGGTTCGAGTTGGCTGATCGGCTGGCGGACAAGGGGTTCAACGCTGATGTGGCGAAGCGGGTGCTGGATCGGCTGACCGAGGTCGGGCTGATCGACGATGCCGCTTTCGCTCAGCAGTGGGTGCATTCGCGGCATACCTACGCGGGCAAGGGCAAGAAGGTTCTCGCCGAGGAATTGCGGCGCAAGGGAATCGCACCCGAACACGCCGAACCGGCGCTGGAGGCGATCACTCCCGCCGACGAGCGCACCCGCGCGTCGGACCTGGTCCGCCGCAAGGCCGCATCCCTCTCCCCGGAACTCGACCGCGACAAGGCCGTCCGCCGCCTGGTCGCCATGCTCGCGCGCAAGGGCTACAACCCGGGCACCGCCTTCGACGTGGTGATCACCGAACTTCCGCCCCAACCCACCCCTCGCCGCGAAGCCGAGGCTGCCGCGTCCAAGCCGACGGCCGACACGAGCCCCACCCATTCCCGCCGCGCATCCCCGTCCGACGACGCCGAATCCGCGGCCGCACTGATCCGCGCCAAACTTCGCACGCTGTCCCCAACCCTCGACCGCGACACCGCCACCCGCCGCCTGGTAGGCCTTCTGGCCCGCCGCGGCTATACCTCCGCCACCGCCTACAAGGTCGTCACGACGGAGCTGAACGCCGCCAACTTCGGCGCCGGCGACCCCGATCGCACCGACCGGTCATCCACGGCAACCCCGCCCCGCCGCTCGAAACTCTCCTCTCCGCCCCCGCCCGATCCGGCCGAGGACGACGAGCAAGCCCGCGCCGCCGAATTGGTGCGCGCGAAGCTCCGCACCCTCCCTCGAAACCTGGACCACGCCAAGGCCACCCAACGCCTCGTCGGCCTCCTGGCCCGCCGCGGCTTCAGCCCCTCCACCGCCTACTCGGTGGTGAAAGCCGAATTGGCCGACGCCGACCTCGGAAGCGACTGACGCACCCGCACGCCCCGACACGGTGGAGGTCATGGTGCTGACGTTGCGAGAACGGCAGGAGTTCCTGGCACGCGTCCGGACCACTGGCTCTCGGCTGGCAGGGGCGTGATTTGAGCGAGCGGGACCCGGCGGCCCGCTCGAGCTGCTGACCCGCACTGGACCTCGACCGCATGCCGCAGGTCAGTGCGGGACGCCGCCCGGCCGGCGAGTGGACAGGGCACGGCGCGTGTGCCGGTGTCCGGCATGGCGGAGTGGGCGCTGGGCGGCCAGATGCGGTGCGGAGGGGTCCCCGGGTTTCTCCCGGCCGTCGCGTAGGCGGTGCAGCGCCTCGCGGGTGAGATGGGCGCCGAGAATGGCGGCGAAGCTGGTGAGCCCCGCGAGGAGCGGGGCGAGCACCGTGGCCAGGAAGAGCCCGAAGACGAATTCTCTTCGAGCGCTGTCGTCTTCGGTCATGAAATTCAGTATGCGAGCTGGGGGAGCGGCTTGTCCGGCGGTCGGGCAAGCCGCACCGGTCAGTTCTGCGGTTTCTGGAGGGAAACGTCGGGCACCATGGCGTCCATGCCGGGTGGGGCGGTGATGGTGCCGGCGGCGACCACGGCGCGGGAGCCGCGTTTGCGGGTGCGGAGCCACTTCTCGACGCGGGTGGCGAGCACGGTCAGCGTGTAGTTGATGATGATCATGATGATGGCGATCACGATCAGCGACGGGATCGGGTTCTGTTGCGCGGCACCGAGTTGGGTGCCCGAGCGCACGATCTCGAGGTAGGTGATCTGGTAGCCCAGCGCGGAGTCCTTGAGCGCCACCACCATCTGCGAGATCAGCGCCGGCATCATGGCGGTGATCGCCTGCGGGAGCAGGATGGACACCATCACCTGGGTCTTGCGCATGCCCAGTGCCACGGCCGCCTCGGTCTGCCCCTTGGGCAGCGCGCGGATGCCCGAGCGCACGATCTCGGCGATGACCGATCCGTTGTAGACGGTCAGCGCCGTCACCACGGCGGCGAGCGCCAGCTGATCGGAGGGGAAGGCGTTCTGCTTGGCGAACAGGTAGTAGAGGAAGATCATCAGGACCAGCACGGGAATCGCCCGCGAGACCTCCACCACCACGGCCGCGAACCAGCGGATCGCCCGGTGATCCGACATGCGCAGAATGCCGAACAGCATGCCCAGCACCAGCGCCAGCACGATGGACAGCGCCGCCGCCTCGAGCGTGCCGCGCAGACCCGGCAGCAGATAGGTGCTCCAGACCTGGCTCTCGGTGAACGGCTTCCATTTGGCTTCGGTGAACTGCTCCTTGTCGGCGAGCCCGCGGTAGACGAACCACAGCACCGCGGCGACCGCGGCGATCGCGATGACCGAATAGATCCGGTAGCGCACCCGGGCGCGGGGGCCCGGCGCGTCGTAGAGCACGGACGCCGCGGTCATCGCGCCACCTCGTATCGTTTGGCCAGCCAGCCGAAGAACAGGCCGGTCGGCAGGGTCAGGATCACGAACCCGAGCGCGAAGATGGCGCCGATATTGAGCACCGCCGCCTCGTTCTCGTTCATCTCCGCCATGAGCAGCGCGGCCTCGCCGACACCGATGGCCGAGGCGATGGTCGAGTTCTTGGTCAGGGCGATCAGCACACTGCCCAGCGGCGCGATGACCGCGCGAAACGCCTGCGGCAGCACCACCATCCGCAGATTCTGCCCGAAGGTGAACCCGAGCGACCGGCCCGCCTCGGACTGCCCGAACGGCACCGTGTTGATGCCCGCCCGCAGCGACTCGCACACGAAAGCGGCCGTGTACACGCTCAATCCGACGATCGCGAAGCGGAAATTGTTCTCCGAGATGCTGTTCGGCCCCTCCGTCGCGAGCCGCAGCCCCAGCGTTGAGTACAGGCCGATCGAGCAGAACACGATGATCAGTGTCAGCGGCGTATTGCGGATGATGTTGACGTACAGCGTGCCGATCCACCGGGCGATCGGAACCGGCGAGACCCGCATGCCCGCGATGATGGTGCCGAGAATCAGCGCCCAGAACCCCGAGTACAGCGTCAGCTTGATGGTCACCCAGAACGCGTCGAGCAACTTGGTGTGATAGTTGGAGATCAAGTCGAACACGACTGCCCCATTCCTCCGATCGGAAAACGAAGCGTGCCAGGTGATTTCATGATCAGGAAATCACCCGGCACGAGTCCGCGAATCAGTTCGCCTCGACCTTGGGCGGCTCGGGAACCTGGAAACCGGTGGCTCCGAACTCCTTCTCCAGTGCGGCCTTCCACGCCCCGGAGGTGATCATGGCGGTGATGGCGTCATTGATCTTGCCGCGCGATTCGGTGTCGCCCTTCTTCACGCCGATGCCGTACTTCTCGACGGTGAAGGTGTTGCCGACCACCTTGAGCGCGCCCGGCGACTGCGCCGCGTAACCGCGCAGGATGATGTCGTCGGTGGTGACCGCGTCGACCGCGCCGGACTTGAGCGCCTCCACGCACAGCGAGTACGTGTCGTAGGTGATCAGCTGCACCTCATGGGCGGCGACGTACTTGTCCTTGATGTTCTGCGCCGGGGTGGAACCCTTCACCGAGCACAGCTTCTTGTTGCCGTTCAGCGAATCCGGCCCGGTGATGTCGGTGTTGTCCGACCGCACCAGCAGCGACTGCCCGGTCTGGAAGTACGGGCCCGCGAAATCGACCTTCTCCTTGCGCTTGTCGGTGATCGAGTAGGTGGCGACGATGAAATCGACCTGCCCGTTCTCGATCAGCGTCTCGCGCTGCGCCGACGGCGACTCCTTGAAGGTGATGTTCTCCGCCTTCACGCCCAGCTTGTCGGCCACATAGGTGGCGACGTCGACGTCGAAGCCGCTGAAGCTGCCGTCCTTGTTGTGCAGGCCCAGGCCCGGCTGGTCGTACTTGATGCCGATGGTGAGTTTGCCGTCGGCGGCGTGCTGGCTGGCCGTCTTGTTGCTGCTGCCGCCGCACGCGGTGACAGCGAGAGCCAGGGCAGCCACTCCGGCGGCGATCCTGAGCGCGGGGTTGATCCTCATCGAACGTCCTGTTCTCTTGTGGAGTCAGTGGGAGAGGATCTTGCCGAGGAAGTCCTTGGCGCGATCCGATTTCGGTGCGGTGAAGAAGGATTCGGGTTCGGTGTCCTCGACGATCTGCCCGTCGGCCATGAACAGCACCCGATTGCCGGCGCGGCGCGCGAAGCCCATCTCGTGCGTGACGACCAGCATGGTCATGCCGTCGCGGGCCAGCCCGACCATGACCTCGAGCACCTCGGACACCATTTCCGGGTCGAGGGCGGAGGTGGGCTCGTCGAACAGCATCACCTTCGGGCTCATGGCCAGCGCGCGGGCGATGGCCACCCGCTGCTGCTGCCCGCCGGAGAGCTGCGCCGGATACTTGTCGGCCTGATTGGCGATGCCGACCCGATCGAGCAGCTCCAGTGCCCGGGCCCGCGCCTTGGCCTTGTCGGTGCGGCGCACCTTCACCGGCGCCAGCATCACATTGTCCAGAATTGTCTTGTGCGCGAACAGGTTGAACTGCTGGAAGACCATGCCCACGTCGGCGCGCAGCTTGGCGAGGGCCTTGCCTTCCTCGGGCAGTTTCACCCCGTCGACGGAGATCTCACCGGAATCGATGGTCTCGAGCCGGTTGATGGTTCGGCACAACGTCGACTTGCCGGAGCCCGAGGGTCCCACCACGATCACGACCTGCCCCTTGGGCACTTCGAGATTGATGTCACGCAAGACGTGCAGCGCGCCGAAGTGCTTGTCCACATTCCGCATCGAGATCATCGGCGCGGGAGTGCTGATGGAATCGGCCACGTCGGTCATGACCAGTGACCCTAACCACCTTGCGCCCGAAATGCTCGTCTTTGCCGGTCCGGCCCGGGCTGTGCCGGTACTCGACACCCGCGCGTAACCAGCGATTGACGCTGCCGAGACCACTCCGGCCGCTCGGATGCTGATTCGGCGACAATTCGCCGACCATTCACCGCGCCGCCGCGGAGTCGCGGTGTGTGCGGCACGGACCGGTTTCGTGCGGGGCAGGGACCGGTTTCGCGCGAGGCGCGGACGGGGTTTAGGGCCTGCGCCGAGCAGCTATTACCCTGGTTGGGTGAATTCCCCGGCCCGGACCTACGAGGTCCGCACCTACGGCTGCCAGATGAACGTGCACGACTCCGAGCGGCTCTCGGGTCTGCTCGAGGACGCCGGCTACGTCAAGGCCGTGGCCGGCGATACCGCTGACCTGGTCGTCTTCAATACCTGCGCGGTGCGCGAGAACGCCGACAACAAGCTCTACGGCACCCTCGGCCACCTCGCGCCGATCAAGGCCGAACGCGAGGGCATGCAGATCGCGGTCGGCGGCTGCCTGGCGCAGAAGGACCGCGACACCGTGGTCAAGAAGGCGCCCTGGGTGGATGTGGTGTTTGGCACCCACAACATCGGCTCGCTGCCGGTGCTGCTGGAGCGGGCCCGCCACAACGAGCAGGCCCAGGTCGAGATCATCGAATCGCTCGAGGCGTTCCCGTCCACGCTGCCCGCCAAGCGCGAGTCCGCGTACGCGGGCTGGGTGTCGATCTCGGTGGGCTGCAACAACACCTGCACGTTCTGCATCGTTCCCGCGCTGCGCGGCAAGGAGGTCGACCGACGGCCCGGCGACGTGCTCGCCGAAGTGCAGGCGCTGGTCGAGCAGGGTGTGCTCGAGGTGACGCTGCTGGGTCAGAACGTGAACTCCTACGGCGTCTCCTTCGCCGACCCCGAAGAACCGCGCGACCGTGGCGCTTTCGCGAAGCTACTGCGCGCGACCGGCACCATCGACGGCCTGGAGCGGGTCCGCTTCACCTCCCCGCATCCGGCCGAGTTCACCGACGACGTGATCGAGGCCATGGCCGAGACCCCGAATGTCTGCCCGCAGCTGCACATGCCGCTGCAGTCCGGCTCGGACCGCGTGCTCAAGGCCATGCGCCGCTCCTACCGCAGCGCCAAATTCCTCGGCATCATCGAGAAGGTGCGTGCCGCCATGCCGCACGCCGCCATCACCACCGACATCATCGTCGGCTTCCCCGGCGAGACCGAGGAGGACTTCCAGGCCACCCTGGACGTGGTGCGGCAGGCGCGGTTCACCAGCGCGTTCACCTTCCAGTACTCGATCCGCCCGGGCACCCCGGCCGCGACCATGCCCGACCAGCTGCCCAAGGAGGTCGTGCAGGAACGCTACGACCGGCTGATCGAGCTGCAGGAGCAGATCTCCCTGGAAGGCAACCAGGCGCTGATCGGGTCGACCGTCGAGCTGCTGGTCGCCGAGGGCGCGGGCAAGAAGAACGACAAGACCGCCCGCATGTCGGGCCGTGCCCGCGATGGGCGGCTGGTCCACTTCCGCCCCACCGTGAACCCGGCCCCGGGCAGCGAGATCCGGCCCGGCGACATCATCACCATCGATGTCACCGGCGCGGCCCCGCACTACCTGATCGCCGACGGCGAGGTGCTGAGCCACCGCCGCACCCGCGCGGGCGACGCCCACGAGCAGGGCATCACCCCCAAGACCGCGCCGATCGGCGTCGGCCTGGGCCTGCCGAGCATCGGCGCGCCCGTCGTGGAACCGGCGGCGGCCGGCTGCGGCTCGTCCTGCGGCGAGTAGGCGCCGGCGCCGGCGCGGGCTCCTCGGCGGCATGACCCGGAAATCACGGGGGTCGCTGTCAACTACGCAGCGTCATAGGGCAGGATCGCGGGGGACGTGCGCCGACGGCACTTCGCCCGCGCACGCCGCACCCAGTCACGGCGCGGGAGCGCTACGGCGTCAGCGAGGATCAGCATGACCGAGCAGCAGCCCACCGGCTCCGACGAGCCTCGTGACCGGCCGGAGCAGCCGGAAGACGAAGCAGCACAATCGGATACGGCGTCGCAGCAGGCGCCCGACGCGAACGAGGAGAGCATGAAGGCGGCCGAGGACAGTCAGGACTTCGAGCAGTTCCGCGCGGACCTCGAGGCCGTGGAACGCAAGATCGCCGGCGAGATCGACCCGGGCATGCGGGCCATGGTGGTCGCCGGTTCGGTGTTCGTGTTGCTGGTCTCGCTGGTGCTGCCGCACGCGGGCAAGACCCGCGGCTTCGACGTGCTGCTCTACGACACGGTCGCCCAGGGCGACCACATCGGCCTCCCGTCGCGGGTGTTCGTCTGGTTCGTGGTGATCTTCGGCATCGGCTTCTCGGTGCTCGCGCTCATCACCCGCCGCTGGCTGCTGGCCTGGATCGCCGTCGCGGGTTCCGCTGTCGGCAGCGTCTTCGGCGTCCTGTCCATCTGGCACCGCCAGACCCCCGGCCTCGGCAACTACCACGGCGCGGGCCCCGGGATCGGCCTCATCCTGGCCACCCTCGCCATCATCGTGCTGACCTTCCACTGGGTCCGCGTGGTCTGGGCCCGCACCTCGCTCCAGCTCGCCGCCGAGGAGCAGCGCCGCCTCGCCGCCGCCAAGGCCGAAGACCAGCAGCGCCGCCGCCTCTTCGGCGAAGACTGAGCTGCGAAACCGGATTATCTGGAAAGTTTCGAAGAGCCCGGCGGCAACCGAATCAGGTTGCCGGCGGGCTCTTTTCATGACTGGGTGATCAGCGACCGTTCTCCCCGGGGCAGCGCCGCCGGGCGGCGGGCGGTGACCAGGATCGCGGCGCGGGTGCGGTCGACGGCTGCCTCACGGATCCTCGGGGCACGCTTGGGGCATTGATCGTGCTAGGCATCATCTCGACACAGGCGCGGTGGCGGAGCACCCGCGGGCCGCGGGGGATCGCCTGGGCCGCAAGGCAACCCAGGCGATCGGCTGCTCAGCGCTGGCTGACCGCGCCCTCGGCGGCCTCGGCCCATTCACGCCACTGTTTGGCCTGCTCCAGGGCCTTTTCCGCGTCGCGGGTCTTGCCCGCGGCCTGGGCCTTGGCGGCCTGCTCCTCGAACTGGGCGACGCGCTCGCGGAACTGGGCGGCGCGGGCCATGGCCTCGGGGTCGGTGCGGCGCCACTGGGCGTCGGCGGCCTCGCGGACCTTCTTCTCGATGGCGCGCAGCCGCGATTCCAGGTCGTGCATGCGCTCGCGGGGCACCTTGCCGATGGCGTCCCACTTCTCCTGGAGTTCGCGCAGGGCGTTGCGGGCGGCATCGAGCCCGTTGTCGGGGTTGATGTGCTCGTAGGCCTTCAGCAGCTCCTCCTTGAGGGAGGCGTTCTGCTCGAACTCGTGGTCGCGTTCGCTGGCCGCGGAGTTGCGGGCGGCGAAGAACACGTCCTGGGCCGCCTTGAAGCGACGCCACAGCTGCTCGTCGGCCTCGCGGGGAGCGCGGCCGGCGGCCTTCCACTCGGTGAGCAGGTCGCGGAAGACGGCGGCGGTGCCGGACCAGTCGGTCGAACCGGACAGTTCCTCGGCGCGGACGCAGAGCTCTTCCTTGCGTCCCTTGGCGGCGGCGCGTTCGCGATCCAGATCGGCGAAGTGCGCGCCCCGGCGGCGGTTGAACGCCTCGCGGGCCTTGGAGAAGCGGCGCCACAGCGCGTCGTCGACCTTGCGGTCCACACCGCGAATGGTCTTCCACTCGTCGAGGATCTCCCGGAGCCGGTCGCCGGCCACCTTCCACTGGGTGGATTCGTTGGCGATCTGCTCGGCCTCGGCGGCCAGGGCCTCTTTGCGCTCGGTTTGCTCGTGCCGGGTGCGGTCCTTCTCCTCCTTGGCGTGCGCGGCCGCCTCGTCGGAGTGTTCGATGATGGCCTGCAGCCGGGCGGTCAAACCGTCCAGATCACCGATCACCGCGGCCGTCGGCAACGTTTCGGCAAGCGCGGTGGCGGCGGCCTTGGTCTTGCGGGCGTCGGTGCCGGCGGCCAGGCGGGCCTCCAGCAGCGCCACCTCGGTGGCCAGGTCGTCGTAGCGGCGGCCGAAGTGGGCCAGGCCCTCGGCGGCGTCACCGGCCTGCCAGGATCCGATCACGCGCTCGCCGTCGGCGGACTTGACCCAGGCGGTGCCGTCGTCGTCGACCCGTCCCCACTGGCTGGGGTCGCTGACGCTGGGCACCACGACCGGGTGCGGATGCGCGGCGGCCGGGCCGGGCATGGCGTGCGGTTTGGGAGTTTCGGGTTTGCGGCGCGGGCCCCCCGGACGGGGTGCGGCGGCGGCCGCCGGTGATGGCTTGGCGCTCTCGCTCGGGGCAGGCACGGCGGCGCCGGGCTGGGGCGTCGGGGTCGACTCCGGGTGGGTAGCCTTCTCGGTTCCGTTGTTGTCGGTCATAGCTCCTCGTCCCTGCCGCGCGTCACGGCTGCCTGGTTACGCCCTAGCTCATCTGTCTAGCTCATCCCATTCAACCAGGCTGAGATGCGAAATGCTGTCTTTGAGCCCGCTTCGGCGGCGCGGCGATCGGTGGGGGTGGGGCTGGTGAGGTGCGGTAGCGCTACGGTTGACGGCGTGTTCTGTGTTGCGTCACTGGTCCCCTCGCCGCCCGTGCTGGTTCCCGAGCTGGAGGGCGCGGCCGGGGCGGCCGTCGAGGGGGCTGTCGCGGAGCTACGAGCTGCGGTGTTGGCCGCGGGCGCGGAGCTGGCCGGCCTCGCGTCGCGCTGGATCGTGATCGGCGTGGCGGAGCCGGGGGAGGATGCGGCCGCGGGCGGTTCGGGCCGGGTGATCGGTGCTGACGCGGTGGGCACATTCCGGGGATACGGAGTGGACGTGCGAGTCGGTTTGTCAGGCCCGGTTGCCGAGCGTGTGGCGGATGTCCTGTTGCCGCTGCCCGCGCTGATCGCGGGCTGGCTGCGCGAGCGGGTCGCGCCCGAGGCCGTCGCGGAATGCCGTCTGATCTCGGCCGATGCCACGGCGGAGGAGAGTTCGGCCTTCGGGCGGACGCTGCGGGCCGAACTCGACGCCGCATCCGAACCGGTCGGTGTCTTGGTGGTTGCCGACGGCGCGGCCACCCTGTCGTTGAAAGCCCCCCGCTATCTGGACGAGCGTGCCGAGGGCGTGCAGGCCGGTATCGATCGCGCCCTGGGCGCGGGCGACCGCCGGGCCCTCGCCGACCTCGACACCGGCCTGTGCGCCGAGATCGCGGTGGAGGGCCGACCCGCCTACCAGGCGCTGGCCGGGCTGTTCGCCGCCGACCCCGCCGACCCGCAGGTCGAAACCCGCTACGCCGCAGCCCCGTTCGGCGTCGCCTACCACGTCAGCGTGTGGCGCCCGGTGCGCTCCGCCGGCCCCGGGGCAACCGCGTGACCCGCCCCGTCGCGGTCGTCGGCCCCACCGCCACCGGCAAATCCGACCTGGCCCTGGATCTGGCGGAACGCCTGGACGGCGAGATCGTCAATATCGACGCCATGCAGCTCTACCGCGGCATGGACATCGGCACCGCGAAACTCCCGGTCGCCGAACGCCGCGGCATCCCGCACCACCAGCTCGACGTGCTCGACATCACCGAAACCGCCACGGTCGCCTCCTACCAGGTGGCGGCTCGCGCCGACGTGGAGGCGATCATGGCGCGCGGCCGCACGCCGGTCATCGTGGGCGGCTCCATGATGTACGTGCAAGCGCTGCTGGACGATTGGGACTTCCCGGCCACCGACCCGGAGATCCGCGCCAAATGGGAGACGGTGCTGGCCGACCGCGGCACCGTCGCGGTGCACGAGGCGCTGAAGCGGGCCGATCCCGTGGCCGCGCAAACCATCCTGCCCACCGACGGCCGCCGCATGGTGCGCGCGCTCGAGGTGGTGGAGCTGACCGGCAAACCGTTCGCCGCCTCGGCGCCCCAGATCGGCGAACCCCGTTGGGGGACGGCCATTATCGGTGTCGATCGCGAGACCGCCGAATTGGATGCCCGCATCGAACTACGCACCGCGAAGATGTTCGAATCCGGTCTGCTCGAGGAGGTGGAGGGCTTGCTCGCGCACGGCTTGCGGCACGGCCAAACCGCCCGCCGCGCCATCGGTTACGCCCAAGTCCTCGATTTCCTGGACAACGAATACGACCTGAACGAAGCTCAGGAGCGCACCTTCATCGGCACCCGGCGTTATGTCCGCAGACAGCGGTCGTGGTTCCGCCGAGATCAGCGGGTGCGATGGGTGGACGGCGCGGATCCCGCCTTGGCGGAGACCGCGCTGGCCCTGCTCGACTCCTAAGCTCCTCAGACTCCTCACCGATGAGGGACGAACAGGAACCACAGTGACGCGTCGCGCGAACACACGCACCGCCGAGGTCGGGGTGTGGCAGGCCTATCTGACCAGCCGCGCCGCCCGCACCCGGGACTCCCGATTCCTGGTGCAGGGCGCCCGGCCGATCGGCCGCGCCCTCGAATGCCTTTGGCCGCTGGAGACTTTGGTCTACCGGCTGGGCGATCCGGAACCGTCGCCGTGGGCGCGGCAGGTGCTCGAATCCAGTGGGGTGCCCAGCATCGGGCTGGTGCCGGAAGTGATGGCCGAGCTGGCCGAACCTGGTGTGCCGGTGCCGGAGCTGGTGGCGGTGGCGGTGACGCGGCGCCCGGAGCTGGAGGATTTCGCGCCGGGCGCGGCGGAGGATCCGGCGACCGTCGTGGTGATCGACCGGCCCGCGTCGGCGGTCCGGCTGGGCGCGCTGATCCGGTCGGCGGCGGCGTTCGGGGCGGGCGGGGTGATCGTGACCGGTTCGGGCGCCGACCATTACGACCCGCAGAGCGTGCGCGCCTCCGACGGCGCGCTGTTCGCGGTGCCGGTGTTGCGCACCTCGGGCCCGGCCCAGGTGGCGGCGTTCCGGGACCGGCAGCGCGCCCGCGGCATTCCGACCCGGCTGGTCGGCAGCGACGATCGCGGCGGATTGGCCCTGGACGACGCCGAATTCGCCGGCGGCACCGTGCTGGTCCTCGGCGACGAGAGGGAAGCGCTGGCCCCCGGCTGGCGGCAGGTGTGCGATGAGCTGGTCTGCATCCCGACCGACGGCACCCTCGGCGCGCCGTCCGCGGCGGCGGTGGCGCTCTACGAGATATCCAGGCAGCGCCGATCGGCGCGGTGAACGGTATCGCTACGGTGATGGGTATGACGAGCGAGAGCAGCGCCGCCGATATCGAATTCAGCAAGGGCCACGGCACCCAGAACGATTTCGTGGTGCTGCCGGACCCGGACGCCTGGCTGCAGCTCACCGAATCCCGGATCGCCGCCCTGTGCGACCGGCAGCGCGGGCTCGGCGCGGACGGCGTGCTGCGGGTGGCCCGCGCGGGGGCGCTGATCGAGACCGGCGTGCTGGCCGCCCTGCCCGAGGGCGTCGGCGTCGACGACTGGTTCATGGATTACCGCAACGCGGACGGGTCGATCGCCGAGATGTGCGGCAACGGGGTGCGGGTGTTCGCGCACTACCTCGTCGCGACCGGGCTGGAACAGCGCGCCGAGTTCGTGGTGGGATCCCGCGCGGGCGCCCGGCCGGTGGTCGTGCACCACGCCGACCCCGTGCACGGCGAAGTCACAGTCGCCATGGGCAGGGTGAAGAACCTGGGCACGTCGACGGCCACGCTGAGCGGACGTGAATTCACCGGCCTCGGCATCGACGTCGGCAACCCGCACCTGGCCTGCGTGGATCCGGAACTGACCCCCGCCCGGCTCGCCGAGCTGGACCTCGAGCACGCCCCCGGCTTCGACCACACCCTGTTCCCGCACGGTGTGAACGTCGAGATCCTCACCGCGCTGAGCGTCGGCTCCGACGGGGAGAAAGGTGTGACCATGCGCGTGTACGAGCGCGGTGTCGGCGAAACCCGATCCTGCGGAACCGGAACGGTCGCCGCCGCGGCCGCCGCCCTGGCCCGTGACGGCTTCGACCTCGCGTCCGACACCGGACACGTCAAGGTCCGTATCCCCGGCGGCGTGGTCACGGTCGGCATCGAGAACGGGTCGGCCTGGCTGCGCGGCCCATCGGAACTGGTGGCGACGGGCCGCATCGCCGCGAAGTGGTGGCAGGACGCCTGAGCTGTCGAGTGATGGCGGGACTGCCTGAGTCGCTGAGTAGTCGTGGCCGCCTGAGCCGATGCCTCACGCCGCCGCGTCGGTGACCTCCACGGGCTGGGTGCCGGTTTCGGAAGCCGGGTGGCCGATGTCGAGGGTGGGGTAGTCGAGGTAGCCCTCCGCGCCGCCGACGTACATCAGGTGGGCGTCGCGGACCGGGTTGAGGGGCGCGCCGGTCCGGAAGCGCTCCACCAGGTCCGGGTTGGCCAGGAAGGACCGGCCCAGGGAGACGAGGTCCGCGCCCGCGGCGAGCAGGGCCGCGGCTGCGGCCGCGCCGCCGTCGGCGGGCAGCGGGACGCCCCAGCCGAGGTTCGGGTTGGCGATCAGGGTGGTCGACCACAGGCTCCGGATGCGGTGGAAGAGGGCGCTTTCCGGGTCGGCGAAGACCACGTGCAGGTAGGCGGGTCGCCGCCGCGCGAGAGCGGATACGAGCGCCGGGTACAGCTCCTCGGTGTCGGTCTCGGCGATGCCGTTGACGTTCACACCGGGTGCGATCCGCACCCCGACCCGGTCGGCTCCGACCGCCTCGATCACCGCGTCCACCACCTCGACGGTGAACCGGATCCGGTTCGCGATCGACCCGCCGTAGCCGTCGGTGCGGTGATTGGTGTTGCCGGACAGGAACTGGTGCAGCAGATAGCCGTTGGCGCTGTGCACCTCGACGCCCTCGAATCCGGCCGCGATCGCCTTGCGGGCGGCGGCGGCGAAATCGGCGACGGTGTCCTGGATTTCGGCGACCGTGAGCTCGCGCGGGGTGACGGCGTCCTGGTGCCCGGTCGGGGTGTGCACGGTGTCGGGCAGCGCGATCGCGGACGGGGCCACCGGCGTCAGGCCGCTGTTGTCCGGGTGCCCGACGCGTCCACCGTGCTGGAGCTGCAGCACCATCCGCCCGCCCGCGGCGCGCACCGAGTCGGTGACCCGCCGCCAGCCCGCGATGTGCGAATCGGTGTAGATGGCCGGGATATTCGGGTAGGTCAGTCCGACCGGGTTGGGGGTGGCGGCTTCGGCGATGATCAGTCCCGCGCCCGCCCGCTGGGTGTAGTAGGTGGTCATGAGCTCGGTCGGGGTCCCGTCGGCGGCCGCGCGATTGCGGGTCATCGGGGCCATCACCAGGCGGTTGGGGAGTTCGAGCGCGCCGACGTGGCCGGCGGCGAAGAGGTCTGAGTTCGTCATGCCGGTAAGGTAAAACCTGACATCGATGTGAGGTGCAAGCCTCGGATTCCGGAGTGCCGCATGCGAATCGGTGAGCTGGCAAAACGTACCGGCGTGAGCGATCGGTCGCTGCGCTACTACGAGGAGCAGGGTCTGCTGGTGGCCACGCGCACGCCCGGCGGTCAGCGCGACTACCCGGAACTGGCGGTGGACCGGGTGATCCACATCCAGGAATTGTTCGCCGCCGGCCTCAACAGCAAGAAGATCTTCGCGATCCTGCCGTGCATGCGCGACACCGACGGCGGCGCCAACGAACGCGCCACACCCGAGCTGGTCGACGAATTGCGCGCCGAACGCGACCGGATCGACCGCACCATCGCGGACCTGCTGCGGTCCCGCGAGGTCCTCGACGATGTGATCGAGCGCGCAGGGGAGCGGTTCGTCGCCAGGTCGTGAGCGGTGGCGTGCGGGCGGGCGGTGGTCGCCCCGAAATAACCGAGTGCGGCCGGTCGTTGGGACGTGGGACTATGGAGGTGTATGAGTAAGCCAGAAACGTATGAGTTCACTCCCGCCGAGGACCTCGACGAGGAGATCAACGACGCGCCCGAGACCGGCCGTAATGGCTGGTCGGCCGCGCCGACGGTCGGCGAGCAGCAGCTCGAGGAGCGCGCCGCGCTACGTCGCGTCGCGGGTCTGTCCACCGAGCTCGAGGACGTCACCGAGGTCGAGTACCGGCAGCTGCGACTGGAGCGGGTCGTTCTGGTCGGTGTCTGGACCGAGGGCACGGCCGCCCAGGCCGACGCGAGCATGGCCGAGCTGGCCGCCCTCGCGGAGACCGCGGGTTCGGAGGTGCTCGACGCGCTCATCCAGCGCCGCGACCGGCCCGACAAGTCGACCTACATCGGCTCCGGCAAGGCCGACGAGCTGCGTGGCATCGTGCTCGAGACCGGCGCCGACACCGTCATCTGTGACGGTGAACTGACCCCCGCGCAGCTGACCGCGCTGGAGAAGGTCGTCAAGGTGAAGGTCATCGACCGCACCGCGCTGATTCTCGACATCTTCGCCCAGCACGCCACCTCGCGTGAGGGTAAGGCGCAGGTGTCGCTGGCCCAGATGGAATACATGCTGCCGCGGCTGCGCGGTTGGGGTGAGTCCATGTCCCGGCAGGCCGGTGGTCGTGCGGGCAGCAATGGCGGTGTGGGTCTGCGTGGTCCCGGTGAGACCAAGATCGAGACCGACCGTCGCCGCATCCGTGAGCGGATGGCCAAGCTGCGCCGCGAGATTCGCGAGATGAAGACCGCGCGCGACACCAAGCGGGCCAAGCGTTCGGCCAGCGGCATTCCGCAGGTCGCGATCGTCGGCTACACGAACGCGGGCAAGTCCTCGCTGATGAACGCGTTGACCGATGCCGGAATCCTGGTGCAGGACGCGCTGTTCGCGACCCTCGACCCGACCACGCGCCGGGCGGCGTTGGAGGACGGGCGTGAGGTTGTGTTCACCGACACCGTCGGATTCGTTCGGCACCTGCCTACGCAGCTGGTCGAGGCGTTCCGGTCCACGCTGGAAGAGGTGACGGGGGCGGATCTGCTGCTGCATGTGGTGGATGGGTCCGATCCGTTGCCGGATCAGCAGATCAAGGCGGTTCGCGAGGTCATCACCGATGTGCTGAAGGAATCCGATTCGCCTGCTCCGCCGGAGTTCTTGGTGGTCAACAAGATCGACGCGCTGGATCCGCTGGAGTTGACGCAGTTGCGGGGTTGGCTGCCTGACGCGGCCTTCGTATCGGCTCGCACGGGTGAGGGGCTGGATCAGCTTCGAGACCGTTTGGGGCAGATTCTCGGTGGGCTGGATGTCGAGGTCAGTGTGTTGCTGCCTTACACCCGTGGTGATCTGCTGGCTCGGATTCATGCTGACGGCAGGATCATCAGCTCGGAGCATGAGGAAACCGGTACCCGGGTTCGTGCTCGGGTGCCCAACAGCCTTGCTGGTCAGCTTGCTGAGTTCGCGCATGCGGGCGGCACGGCCGCATAGGGCCAGAACAGGCCAAAGGCAAAGACAAAAGACGCCTGGAGAAGGGAGAGAGGGTGGCCGAGCTTGCGAGGCCCCCTCACCTACCAGCCCCCGCACGGCTCGGTCGCGTATCTTCCCGGGGCAAGGACGACGAGATCTTTGGGTTGTCTGTAGAAGGTGATGCGTGCAGTCCGTGGGCTGGGGTCGGCGGGTGACGGCTCCCGACCCGGCGTCAGCCCAAGTCCGGTAGGGCAGGCGGGGCGACCACACTCCTCGTAGCTTTGCGCACGCTTTTGCGACACGAGCGGCCGTGACGCACGCAGCCCGAAGGGCCCCACCTTTGGCGAGGCTCGGACTTCGCATAATCCGGGGAGGTCACCCGTTAGTCGAGTGACCACCATTTGACCGGTGGGCGTGTGCCATCGCGCAGCCGGGCCAGGGATGCGGCCATCAACTCACCCGCATGGTGGCGATCATTGACCCGGGGTGCTCCGGTGGGGTCGATGTGGCGTGGAGCGATCCACCCCGTTCGTCCCGCATGTTCGGAATCCTTTGGCATGACAACGGTTTTCCAGCCGCCGGGCCCGTCATGAATCAGGGCATGGCACGCATCGCAAGCCAGGGTCAGGTTTTCGATGTCAGTCTTTCCGCCCTTGGACCACTCGGTCACGTGATGTACCTGGGTCAACGTGGCGGGTGCGTTGCATCCCGGCCGGGTGCAGCCGCGCTCGGTGGCGATCAACGCCATCCGCTGCGCGGAGTTCGCGAGGCGCTTGGTACGCCCGAGGTGCAGCGCCTGCCCGGTGTGGTCGAAGATCGCGAGGAACGGCTTCGACTTCTCGGCCAGCCGCAAGGCTTCCTCCATCGGCACGGTCCCGCCCGAAGCGGTAGTCGACACCCCGGCGGCGGCCTCGACCTCCGCGAGCGACATGGTGATGATCGTGGAGACGGGCAGCCCACGGTGCTGACCGGGAGTGGTCGGCCCCATCTCGGGCCGCAGGAACGCCAGCAGCGCGTCATGGTTGCGCTGAGCGGCGGTCCGGTTGTCACGGCGTGCGGCCCGGTCCAGCCCGGCGAGGGCTTCGTCGTCGAGTCCTTCGGTGGTCCAGGGGCTTTCGGCATCATCGGCATTGCACATGCCCGGCCGCGCCAGGCTGGCGAAGATCGGGTCCAGCACGGCGCGCAGCGCGGGTGTCACCTGCGCGGTGATCACCGACATGCCGTCGACGCCCTGCTTGCCGAAGCTGATCCCACGCCGACGCTGCCGGTCGCCCTCATCGGTGAGACGCCCGTCGGGGTCGAGGTAACCGAGGATCCGGTCCCCGATCTTGGGCAGATCATCGGGCGTGGATTCGGTGGCGAAGTGCGCGAGCTGGAATTCGGCGCGGTCCCGGGTGTCGGCGTCCACCTTCCCCGGAATCTTGTCCATGATCTTCGCGATGTGCCGCGCGGAATCAGCGGACACCAGCCCCATTTCCTGGAAAGCGGCCGTCCACGACAGCCACGGCTTGACCATGCGCCCGGCTTCCCGCCGCATCCCCAGCAATTCCGCGGCCCGCACCCGAGCACAGGCTTCGGCATGCCCGAGTCGCAAGGTCTGCTCGAGGTATTTCGAAGTCCGCTTCACCCCGGCCTTCTCCGGCAGCCCTCGATTCTCGACTTCCCGAATCATCTTGTGCTCGAACGCGGCCGTGCTGCGCCGCATGCTCTCCCAATTCCGCAGCACATCCACGAGGTCTTCATCCGCGATCGGATCGAGGGATTCGGCGATCAGCACCTCGGTCGCGACGCGCATCATATCGATGGCATCCGCCACCGTGATGTCGTTCGCGAGGGTCTGACCTGCCGAATTCATACCTCTATTCTATCGTGGAATCCCCGGCGAGCTGTATGAATTAGATTGTCGCACAATCAATTTCAGATCAAGTCAAATGCCGGAGCGGACCGACCGCCCCGGCGTTCATGCCTCAGGCCGGTTGGATATCGGGCAGCTTCCAGGTCTTCTCCGACAGCGGCGGCTGGGGTCCGTAGAACCGGAACATGATCTCGAAGTTCCGGCCGGACTTGGTGGGAATCCAGTTGGATTTCTTGCCCTCGGGTGCGCTGGGGCCCATGAACAGGTCGACCGATCCGTCGGAATTGGTCTGCAGTTCAGGGGTATTGGAGGCGCGGCTGGCCCAGTCGACGTCGCGGATCAGGGTATGGGTGCCGCGGTCGTAGGCGGTGGCGGACCAGTAGAGGGACACCGGGACGTGTGGCGGAACGGTGATCTTGTAGTTCTTGCCGCCGTCGAAGTCCTTGCCGTCGGAGTCGTGGATAGCGACCAGGTAGAACTGCCCGGTGCCGAGGCTCTTCGCGGCGAAGTAGGCGAACGAATAGGTCATGCCGCGGGCGTCGACCGGATAGTTGGAGGGGTCGACGAACCCGTCCTGCATCGCGGTGACCAGCTGCTGGTTGGCCGGTAGCGCCCAGTGGGTGTTGTCGAAGTACGGAGGCGTGAAGGACTTCACGTAGAGCTGTTCGAGCCATTTTCCGGCGGCGGCCGCGGCATCGTCGAGGCGCTCGAGGGTCGCCGAATCGGGCTGGTAGGGAGTGCCTCTGGTGATGCCCAGGCTGGACAGCTGGTCGATCATCGCCATATCGCGGGGCAGCCACGCCTCGGCCTGTACCACCCGGTTGAGATTCGTGAAGAAGTCCCGGTCGTAGGGGATGGTGGCGTCGAACTCCTTGCCCGAAGCGTCGACATATGGTGTCGGAGGCGGGTTTCCGGCCGCGTCGAGCCGGTACATGCCCATGCGTTTGCCGTACGCCACCGCTGCCGCGATATCGGCGTCGCTGCCGCTCTTCAGATTCGAGCGCACGATCGCGAATCCGGCCTTGGTCTCCGAGTACAGGGGGATGAACCCGTCGGGGATCTCGCCCTGGAAGCCCGGCGGCAGGATGAGATAGCGCCCGCCCGCGCCCTTGTCGGTGCCCGCGGGGCCGACATCGGCGAGAGGGGTCTGCCAGACGGAGTCGATGGAGCCCGTGAGGGTGGAGTCTCCCTCGGCGGGTGGGATGTCGAGGACGATCGGTCCGGACGAGGTGTCGTAGAACGGCATCAGATAGATGGCGTTCGGATTCGGGGTCAGCGTCTGGTTCTTCCAATCCAGCAGCTTCGACCAGTACACGATCTGATTCGGTCCCGCGCCGACGGCGATCGCGGCCTGCAGCATCCGGTCGTAGTTGACCGCCGGCATGCCCCACACGACCGCTTCGAACGCCCGGGACGAGACCACATCGCGGTCGATGTCGGAATTCGGCTTCGAGGAATCGGACTTCGAGTCGTTGTCGTCGCGCTTGGACACCGCGACCGCGCCACCGCCGATCGCCGCTCCGAGCGCTGCCGTGACGGCCGCGCCGAGCAGGGCCGCGCGCCGGGAGACGGTCGGGTCGGAATCACTGGATCTGGGTGTGGCTTCGTTATCAGGTGACATGCCCGGAAATTAGCAGCGCAACCACGGAAACCATGCAATCGCCACGAGTTCGCTGTGCACTCTGAGTTCGATCGATAGTGAATCGCGACGTGGCTATTCATCGTTAACTCGTCCGAATGCGGTAGATGTGCTGATCAGTAGCTGTCGTGACGGCGACCGGCATCTGGTGGGTCGGGCCGTCCATGGAGAAGGAGTGAGTGCGTGAAGACTTTGCGATCCGGAGCCGCAGTGCTCGGCGCGCTACTGGTGTGCGCCACCGCGGCCGCCTGCGGCAACGATTCCTCGGACTCGACTTCGGCCACCACCACGAGCGCCGCATCCGGGACCAAGGCCAAGGCCGCGGACTATCCGCCGAACCAGCCGGCGATGGTCACCGTCGAGAACTTCGCCCGAGCCGAATCCGACCGTGAGTTCGCTATGTCGGTGCAGGATGCCGGAATCGGCAATTTCCACCACATCCGCGAACCCATGCCGATCGATCGCCAGACGGTGATCCGCGCCAATCGCGATACCCTCTACTCGTCGGCGGTCATCGATCTCGATGCGGGCCCGGTCTCGATCACCCTGCCCGATGCCGGCGACCGCTTCATGTCCATGCAGATCATCGACGAGGACGAGTACACCCCGGACGTCGTCTACAAGGCCGGTACGTACACCTATGACCGCGACAAGATCGGCACCCGGTACATGATCGCCGCGGTCCGCACCTTCGTCGACCCCAACAACCCCGCCGACGTCGACGCGGTCCACAAGCTGCAGGACGCCATCACCATCAAGCAGAACAGCAAGGGCACCTTCGAGATCCCGCAGTGGGACAAGCCCAGTCAGGACAAGGTTCGTGACGCCCTGCTCACTCTCGCCACCACCCTGCCCGACACCAAGAACTCCTTCGGTCCGCGAGGGCAGGTCGACGAGGTCCGCCACCTGATCACCTCCGCGTCGGCCTGGGGCGGCAACCCGGAGAAGGACGCGCTCTACCTCAACGTCACCCCGCCCGACAACAGCGGCAACGTCAACTACACCCTGCGCGTGAAAGACGTTCCCGTGGACGGCTTCTGGTCGGTCAGCGTGTACAACGCCGAGGGTTACTATCAGCCCAACCCGCTCAACGCGTACTCGGTCAACAACGTCACGGCCAAGAAGAACGCCGACGGTTCCTACGACATCCAGTTCGGCGGCTGCGACGGGCAGATTCCCAATTGCCTGCCCACCACGCCCAACTGGAACTATATGGTCCGCCTCTACCGTCCGCACCAGAACATCCTCGACGGCAGCTGGACCTTCCCGCAGGCCCAGCGCATCGGGTAGCCGCCGCCTCCGAGCAGCGGCGCGCCATCGGCCGCAGGCCGTGACCTGCGGCTATGCTGCGCTGCATGGCTTCCGGCGGCGAGGTGACCGGCCAGGCGGATCGTCGGGATTCGGCGGGCGACTCCGGCTCCGACGAGATCGGCGCCGCCTGGACGGTCGGGCTGTCGCTGACCGGGGCCGCGGTGTTGTTCGTGGTGCTGCGGCTGTTCGCGGTGTCGGATTACGACTGGGTGCGGGCGGCGTCGGTGGCCGACACCATCGGTCTCGACGATGCCTCGCGCATGGTGCTCGGCACCCTCATGGCCGATCCGACGGTGACGGCGGTGGTGCTGGCGGTGCTGGTGCCGGCGTCGCTGAGTCATCAATGGCGGCTGGGGATGCCGACGTTCCGGAACGCCGGGAATCTCGTGATGCTGATCATCGTGGTGCTGTTCGGGGCGGTGCTGCTGATCACCTTCCGGCTGTGGTGGATGTTGATCATCGCCGGCGTGATCGGCGCGCTCATGATCGCGTTGCTGGCGACCGGACATCGGGGGCCGGAGGGGCGGCGGTTCGCGCTGTTCGTGATGCATCGCAGCGGGTTGGTCGCGATTCTGGCGATGCTGGTGACGGCGGCGATCGTGCGGGTGCCGTGGGCGCCGTTGGAGCGCATCGAGACTCGCGACGGCACGGTGATCGGGTATGTGCTGGAGAACCCGCCCGGATTCCTGAAGGTGCTGACCGACGACGATCGGGAGATCGTGATCATCGGGATCGATCATGTTCGGTCCCGCGAGGAGATCCCGACGAAGCCGTGACACCGGGCCCCTCGCCGCGGTGGGAGCGGTGGGCGGTGTCGGGTCCGAGGCCGCGCAGGACTTCGAGAGCCTCGACGGCGGGGGAGCCGGGCGGCGGTGTGAACACCCGCAGCCGCTGGTCCTCGGCCTGGGTGTGCAGGAGCTCGTAGTCGAATTCGATGGTGCCGATATCCGGATGGCGCACGCGCACATGGCTTTCGCGGCGGACGGCCACCTCGTGGCGGCGCCAGAGGTCGGCGAACTCGGGGCTCGCGGATTCCAGGCGCTCGATCAGGGCGGTCGAGGCTCGGTCGTAGCCGCGGCGGGTCGCGGCGGCGCGCAGGTCCGCGACCCGCAGCCGGCCCAGCCGGTCGTGTTCCTCGGCGGGATAGGCCTCGCGGACCGACGAGTCGGTGAACCAGCGCCACGCGATATTGCGGTCGGATTCGGCGATCGTGCACACGCATCCGAACAGCGCCTCGGCCAAGGCATTCTGGGCGAGCAGGTCGCCGAGGTCGGTGATGAGCTGGACCGGGGTATCGCTCAACCGGTCGAGCAGGTAGCGCAGCGCGGGCCGCACCGTGTTCCCGGCGCGCACCCCCTCGGGCGGGCGATGCCCGGCCAGCAGATACAGGTGATCCCGCTCGTCCACACTCAACCGCAGGCTGTGCGCGAGCGCGGCCAGCACCTGGATCGACGGCTGGGAACTACGCGCCTGCTCGAGCCGCATCACATAGTCCGCGGACACCCCGGACAGATGCGCCAGCTCCTCGCGCCGCAGACCCGGCGTGCGCCGACGCGGTCCAGCGGCCAAACCCACCTCCCCCGGCTGTAGTCGCTCCCGGCAGCGGCGCAGGAAGTCCGCCAGCTTGTCGCGGTCCATCGTCATGTCCTCCATCCTGCCGCGCAGGCTGGGAGTGCCGCTCCTAGGGAAAGCTCTCCGCTCCTCACCGCCTCGAGTTCGCGAGAAGGTCGATCACGCAAAGCGATACGAGAGGAGCCGGACATGGGTGAGACGGAAATGCGGGAGATCGCGGTGGGTGACGCGCGCGTGCCGTATCGGGTGCTGGGTGCGGGGCGTCCATTGGTGCTGGTGCATGGCAGCGGCGCGGGCGCGCGCGCCTGGGACGGGGTGGCGGAGGCGTTCGCGGCCACCAATCGGGTTGTGCTGCCGAATCTTTCGGGTAGCGATCCCGCCCGTGACCATGGCGGCGAGCTGACCGTCGAGCTGCTCGCCGAGCAGTTGGGGGCGGTCGTCGCCGATCTGGGCGCGGGGCCGGTCGACCTGGTGGGCCATTCACTGGGCGCGGTGGTGTCGGCGGCGCTGGCGGCGTTGCGCCCGGAGCTGGTTCGTACCCTGGTGCCGGTCGCGGGGTTCGCCGGACCGGGCGACCAGTATCTGCGCAACTCCCTGACCGTGTGGCGCGATCTCCTCGGTGACCCGGCCACGTTCGCGCGGTATTCGATGCTGCTGGCGTTCAGCCGCGCGCACCTGCGCTCGATCGGTCATGCCGCGGTGGAGGAGCTCGCCACCCGGTTCCAGGCCGGCCCGGACCGCCGTCGCCAGATCGAACTGGCGCTGCGCCTGGACATTCGGGCGCTGTTGCCTCGCGTCCAAGCGCCGACACTGGTGATCGGCGCGGCCCAGGACGGCTTCCTGCCCGTGGAGAACGCCCGCGAGCTGGCGGCCGCCATCCCGGGCGCGGTGTACGAGGAGATCGATACCGGACACGTCGTGATGGTCGAGCGGCCAGGCGAATTCGTGAAGCTGGTCGGCGACTTCATCGCCTAGCCCGGCCGTCGTCGGCCGGCCGGATCAGCTGGTCGGCTGCGGTCGCAGGGTGAGGCTCTGCTGGGCGTAGCCGACCGGCCCGCGCAGATCGTGCAGGACCGTGGTGGTCAGGCCCTGCCCGGCGTGGCCGAACACCACGGAGGTGTCCAGCCCGACCCACGGGGTTTCGGGCTGCCGGTACAGGTGGATGGTCAGGTCCACGTTCGGGAACATCCATTTGGTGGGCTCCTGCCGGACGGCGATGCCGTTCGCGGTGTCGACCAGGGCGATATAGGAGGCCAAGGGGTCGGCTGCCTCGCCTTCGACCAGGTCCACGGCGGTGGTGATCCACGCGGTGGCGCGGCCGGGTTCGGGGACGCCGACCTGCCTGGCCTCGATCGATTCGATGTAGCCGCCGGGCCAGACGGGGGTGAGGGACCAGGGTGCGAGCGAATCGGGGGCGGGCAGCCGGTCCGGTTCGCCGCCCGCGACGATGCCGGTGTCCTGTGCCCCGAGGAACCACGCCCGCGCGCTGATGGTGTCGCGGCCGCCGATGCTCACCGTGGCCTCCACCAGTTCGATGGTGCGGCCCGGCCGGATGGTCTCCACGCGAATCTCGAACTCCTCGAACGCGATCCGGCCCAGGATGTCGAAGCCGATGCGGCTCGGTACCAGGTCGGGGCGATCGGTGCGGGCCCGCAGGATCTCGTGCACGATCAGCCCGGCCACCGGGCTGAAGTGCTGTTCGCCGGAGGACCAGGCCCCGCCCGCGTGGTGAGTGGGGACGAAGCGGCGGTCGCCGACGCGCCGGAAGTAGGCGGTCTCGGGTGCGGTCGTATCCATCACGTTTCTCAACCTACGGGTCGAATTTTGATCTGGCCAGTCGGTAGACCATCTTTGTGGTTGATCTAACCGACCCGAGCGGCGGATATGATCGGGCGATGAGCACGACCGTGGACGAGGAGACCGCCCCCACCGGGCGCGCGGCCCGCCGACGTGATCGCCGCAAGGCGGAGATGATCGCGACCGCGCTGCGGATCCTGTCCGGCAGCGGCTACCAGGGCATGCGCTTCGAGGACGTCGCGGAGCGCACCGACATCGCCAAAGCCACCCTCTACCACTACTTTCCGAGCAAGGACGCGCTGGTCTCGGCCGCGCTGGAGAAGCTCACCACCGATGTGCTGACCCGCCTGCGCGAAGCGCTCGACGCCGCGGCCGACCGGTCACCGGCCGAGCAGCTGCGGATTCTGATCGCCGAACAGCTGCACATCCTGACCGTGCTCTACCCCGAAGTGGGCAAGCTGTTCTCGTTCCCCGCCCCCTGGCCCGCCGAGCACGGCGAGGCCATCAAAACCATGCGCCGCCGCCACGACCGCATGTTCCGCGAGGTGATCGACCGCGGCATGGACTCGGGCGAATTCGATTGCCTCGATCCCGCGGTGGCCCTGCACTGCCTGCACGGCATCCTCAATCACGCGTCGATCTGGCTGCGCCCCGAAGCGGACCCCGACCACCGCATGCGTGACGCGGTGGTCGGCGAATCACTGCGGCTGTTCACTCGGGGCTGATCGCGACAGATCACCCCGGGTAACGCCGCTAACCCGCGACGGGCTCGATCGTGCGGCGCTTGACCAGCAAGATGATCGCCAGCACCGGGTAGAGCAGGATCGGCAGCATGGTGCCCGGGTAGAAGGTCTGGCCCGCGGTGATGGCGGTGCCGGTCAGCAGCGAGAAGTCGAACAGGCCGTGCAGCACGGAGTTGAGCACATTGCCGCGGCTGACCCGGCGGATCAGGTAGAAGAAGTACCCCGCCAGACTGACGATGATGGCCTGCGGCAGGGCGCTGAGGCCGTGTCCGACCACATTGGTCAGGTGGACCGCGCCGAAGATGATCGACGACCACAGCGCCACGCGGCCCTCGGTGAGCCCGTGCTCGCGCAGCACGGTCACGCCGAGTCCACGGAACATGCCCTCCTCGCCCCAGCCGACGAACTGGGTCGCGATGAGCAGCAACAGGACGTACCCGATGCCCTTGTCGGCCAGCTCCCCGTAGTTGATGCCCACCGCGATGGCGGCGATGAACACGATCGGCACCACCCACACCCAGCGCTGGGTCGGGCGGTCGTCGCGCAGCACCGGGTGGAGCCGGCCCAGGTAGGCGGTGACGCCGTAGACGAAGGCCAGCGCCAGCCCGAGCGGGATGATCATTCCGAAGAAGACGCCACGGCTGGTGTAGAAGTCGCTCTCGCCGGTGATGTTCTTCAGGATGAGGCCGAGGCCCTGGATGATCGCCAGGTACACGACGACCGCGACCGCGAACATCGCGTAGGTGAACGGCCGGCGAGTCGATGAGGGACTGACCCGGGTGGCATCGGCGGTGCTCATGCGCTGAACATACCGGTCATTCCTTCCGTTCGGTTGTATTCGGATCGGGCGGATCGATGAGCCTCGACCCCGCTGAGTTGTCCCACCCAGTTGGACGATTCGCCCGTTTCTCTTCCGGCCGACCCGGCGGCTCGTCAGTCTGGTCGGATGCCCATCAGTGTGGAGGGAGCAGCGTGACCGAGCCCGCGCCGCCCGCGAATCCGCTCCGGCTGTCCGAGCTCGGTGCGGACCCGGCGGCGGTGCTGCGGCTGATCACCCATTTCGACGCCTTCGACGAATCCGCCGCGAACGCCGACACCGTGATTCGCGCCGCCGCGCTCCTGGCCGAATGCCCGGCCGGCGCGAGCTGGTCCTCCGGCACCGTGATCCGCTACGACGCCGCCGGCCGCCTGCTCCCGGCCGCCGGCACGCCCGCCGACGCCACCGGCTCCGACCCCGCCGTCTGGCTCGAACGTCCCGGCGCGGCGCCGGCGTCGCGGAATCGTCTGCCGGGCAGCGGAGTTCGGCAGGGCGAGACCGTGGGATCGCAGGATCGGCGGTCTGCCGATCTGTCGGCCGGGCCCCACCCCTTGGACGCGGCGGTGCTGGATCGGCTGCGGCACTGCCTGCGGGTGGTGGCCGCGCGGCAGGTGGCGAATCCGTTGCGGATGGATGATCCCGCGCTACTGGAAGTGGTGTTGTCGGAGAAGGAACGGCGTGAGGACCGAGTCCGGGCGATGCGGCTGCTCGGGCTGGATCCGGGGCGGGCCACCAGGGTGCTCGCGGTGACCGGGCCGGGGGCCGCGGACGCCGTGCGGATCATCGGCGAGCATGTGTCCGTGCTGCGGCAGGCGGTGATCGGCTCGATCACGGCGGTATTGATCCAGGACTTCGGACAGTCGAGCGTGCTGTCCGACGGTCGTGCGAGTTTCGGTCATGGCGGGCGTGACTCGGCCGCGCCGAACGGTGCCGCACGTTCCGGCCGCGGAACCGGCTCTGCCGGCTCGGGCGATGTCGTCGGTGCGGCCGGGGGCGTGGGAGAGGCTGCCGCGGCACCGGGACGGCCCACCCCGGTGGATCGGGGGCTGTCGGATATTTTGAATACTGCTGTGGTGCAAGAGTTTCCGGCTTCGCAGGCGGGGGCGGACGGGCCGTGGATCGGGATGGGCGAGCGGTTGCCGGCGTATGCGGCGGCCACGTCCTGGGAGCAGGCCCGGCGGGCGTTGCGGTTCGCGTCCTCGACGTGGCACGGGCGGCGGGTGATCGCGTTCGAGCGGCTGGGGGTCATGGAGCTGCTGGCCGACCTGCCGGTGCAGCGGCTGCTGGGGACCGCGGATGTGACCCGCATCTCGGAGTTCGCGGCGACCGAGGCGGGCGCGCTCGCGGTGGACACGCTGGAGGCGTTCTGTCTCTTCGGCACGCTGCGGCGGACCGCGACCGAGCTGCATCTGCATCACAGCACGGTGGCCGCCCGGATCGCTCAGGTGGAGGCCGTGATGGGCTGGGATATCGACGACGCGCTGGATCGCTTCACGGCCACGCTGGTGCTGTTCGTGCGGCGCATGGCCCTGTCGTCCGCGCAGTTGGCGGGCCCGTCGGCGGCCGACCCGACAAGCGTCGGGTACGGGCGGTGATACCGGCGACGGGCGGCGGGTGATTCGGGTCACGTCGATCGGCGACGATCGGTGAGCACGGCACAGCCGGTGCGGGAGAAGGAGATTCATACCATGGCCATTGTCGAACCCACCAAGACCTGGAAGCCGCTCGAGGAGCGGCTGGCCGTCACCACCAACGAGCGCCATCGTCAGGTGCTCTCGATCGTCATCGATCACATGAAGGCCGAGGCCGTGCCGGATCTCGATGGTCTGATGAAGACCATGACGGCGGAGCCGAACTATCACTTCTGGCAGAACGGTCAGGATGTCGGACCCAAGGGCTGGGACGTTCTGCGCGCCTACTACACGGCGTTCGTGGAGAGCAAGTCGAACATTCTGGAGTTCGAGCTGGACCGCTTGCTGGTCGACGACGACTGTGTGGTCACCGAGGGCTACCTGCGCCAGATCTACCCCGGCGCGTACGCCGCCCAGATCGGTCTGCCGGTCGACGACCCCGAGGCCGACTACTTGATCTCGTTCCGGCAGCTGCTGCTGTGGCCGGTGGACGAGGCCGGCCTGATCATCGGCGAGGACTCCTACCACTCGGGTCCGGTAGAGGTCCGCAAGCTGTCGTTCGACGAACTGCCCAGCGAATACGTCGAACTCGTGTACCCGGGTAAGTAACTGCGACGACACTCGGCAGATGGAAGGCGAATCGGACATGACGGACCTATCAGTGGCAACCCCGGCGGCGCAGGCCCCGGCCGAGCGGCGCGCGGACATCGCGACCCTGCTGCTCGACCGGCTCGGTGACGAGCGGCTCGGCCTGCGCACCCGGGAGCGGGACTGGACCTGGGACGCGGTGGTGCGGGAGTCGGCGGCGCGCGCCGAGCTGGCTCGCGAGCTGCGGCGCGACGGGCCGTTCCACATCGGTGTGCTGCTGGACAATGTGCCCGACTTCGTCTTCTGGCTGGGTGCGGCCGCGCTGGCGGGCGCGACCGTGGCCGGGATCAATCCCACGCGCGGCAACGCTCAGCTGGAGGCCGACATCCGCTATGTCGACTGCCAGCTGATCGTCACCGACGCGGCCGGCATGGCCCGGCTGAGCGCCCTGGACCTGGGTCTGGAGCCGGATCGGTTCCTGCTGGTGGACGACCCGGCCTATGCCGAGCGGGTGGCGGCGCACGCGGCCGAGCCGGTCGCGCACGCCGGTGCGGAGGCCCTGCTGCTGTTGCTGTTCACCTCGGGCACGACCGGCACCTCGAAGGCGGTCAAGTGCACCCAGCGCCGCCTGGCCATGCTCGGGTACGCGGCCAGCGACAAGTTCGGGCACATCCGTGACGACGTCGACTACTGCTGTATGCCGCTGTTCCACGGCAACGCGATCATGGCGTTGTGGGCTCCGGCCCTGGTGAACGGTGCGACGGTGTGCCTCACGCCGAAGTTCTCCGCGACCGGATTCCTTTCCGACGTGCGGTATTTCGGCGCGACCTTCTTCACCTACGTGGGCAAGGCGCTGGGGTATCTGCTGGCTACTCCGGTGACCCCGCAGGACGCCGACACCACCCTGGTCCGCGGGTTCGGCACCGAGGCGTCGGTGGCCGACCAGGCCGAGTTCCGCCGCCGCTTCGGGGCCGAACTGTTCGAGGGCTACGGCTCGAGCGAGGGCCCGGCCCTGGCGGCACTGGACCCGCAGGCTCCGGCCGCCGCGCTCGGCCGCCCGGCGCATCCGGGCGTCGCGGTCGTGAATCCGGACACACTCGAGGATTGTCCGCGCGCGGTATTGGATGAATACGGCCGTGTATTGAATCCGGACGAATCGGTCGGCGAGATGGTCGACAAGGCGGGCGCGATCGTATTCGAGGGCTATTACAAAAACGATGTCGCCGATGCCGAACGTTTGCGCAACGGTTGGTATTGGACAGGTGACCTGGGCTATATCGACGAAGCCGGATTCCTGTATTTCGGTGGCCGCAAAGGCGATTGGCTGCGCGTCGATGGTGAGAACACCTCGACGCTGTCGATCGAACAGGTCATCCGGCGGCATCCGGCGGTGATCGCCGCCGCGGTCTACGGCGTGCCGGATCCGCGCTCGGGCGACCGGGTGATGGCCGCCATCGAGGTCGCCGATCCGCAGGCCTTCGACGCCGCCGAGTTCGCCGAATTCCTCACGGCCCAGGACGATCTCGGCTCCAAGGGTGCGCCGCGCCTGCTGCGCGTGTCCGCGAGCCTGCCGGTCACCGGCTCGAACAAGGTGCTCAAGCGCGAACTCCAGGATCAGCGCTGGCACACCGACGAGCTGCTGTACTGCTGGTTCGGCCGCGGCAAGCCCGAATATGAACACTTGACCGAGACCGGCAAATTGGAACTCGAGGCCGAGTTCGTCTCATTCGGCCGGGGGAACCTGTTCTAACCCTGATTCGGTGACCTGCGCGGACTTTCGTTAGCATGGCGTTATCGAAGGTTCTGCAGGGAGGGTTGCCTTGTCGTACGACAATCATGGGTCCGAAGAACGAACGCCGCAGGGGCTGACCGACGGCGCGCCGCTGCACGTCGATCTCACCGATACCGATCGCCGGATCATCGACGCGCTCATCGCGCCGTCGCGGGCCTGGTTCAGTCCGCGCTTCTACGGGATGGAGAACTTCCCGCTCGAGGGCCCGGTGCTGCTCGTCGGCAATCACAGCCTGGCGGGCGGCACCGACGCGCCGCTGCTCGCGCACGAGATCCTGGTGCGCCACGATCGGCTGGTGCGGGGGCTGGCCGAGAACGTCCTCATCGACGTGCCGGGGTTGCGAGATGTGTTGCACCGCTGGGGAATCGTGCGCGGCAATCGCCGCAACTGCACCACACTGCTCGAGCAGGGCGAAGCGGTGGCGGTGTTCCCGGGCGGCGGTCGCGAGGCCATGCGCGGCAAGGGCCAGAAGTACCAGCTGATGTGGGAGGGCCGCACCGGCTTCGCCAAGATGGCCATCGCGACCGGCGCGCCCATCGTCCCGATCGCCATGGTCGGCGGTGACGACGTGTTCGACATCGTCTTCGACGGTGATCACCCGGTCATGTTCCCGCTGCGCAAGGCCGTCGAGGGCCTGGGCCTGCGCTCCTCGCTGACCCCGCCGCTGATCCGCGGGCTGGGGCCCACCCTGGTGCCCAAGCCGGAGCGCTTCTACTTCTCCCTGGGCACTCCGATCGACACCAGCCCCTGGCGCGACATCGCCGACACCGACGCCGCGGCGAACGAACTGCAGGCCGTGGTGAAGAAGGCCCTCGAAGGTGAGCTGGATTTCCTGCTCGGCGAACGCGACCGGGACCGGGGCCGCAGCCTGCTGGGGCGCACCCTGGGCCGCTTCGGCTTCTAGCTCCGACCTCTGACTTCCCGGTAGGTTTACCCGGGTTCAGGGCGACCGCTCCGCGACGTCAACGGCGACTGTCGCAGTTCGGACCACTTTCTCCTCCCATGAAGTTAACCTCCGTTCGACTTTCGAGTACGGTATTGAACACAGGCGATGGTGCCGATGTGGTCACTGTAGGAGGTTGGCGTGGAGCGCACCCTTTTCGAACCCGAACACGAGCTGTTCCGGGAGTCGTTCCGTAAGTTTCTCGATCAGCATGTGGCCCCGAACCACGAGCAGTGGGAGCACGACGGCATCGTCGATCGCTCGGTCTGGCTCGAGGCCGGCAAGCAGGGGTTCCTCGGCATGGCGGTGCCGGAGCAGTACGGCGGCGGGGGCGAGGCCGACTTCCGCTACAACGCCATCGTGACCGAGGAGGTCACCAAGGGCATGTACTCGGGCCTGGGTTTCGGCCTGCACAATGACGTCATCGCGCCGTATCTGCTGGAGCTGGCCAACGAGGAGCAGAAGCAGCGCTGGCTGCCGGGCTTCTGTTCCGGCGAGATCATCACCGCCATCGCGATGACCGAGCCCGGCACGGGTTCGGACCTGCAGGGCATCAAGACCCGCGCGGTGAAGGACGGCGACGACTGGATCCTCAACGGCTCCAAGACTTTCATCACCAACGGCATCAACGCCGATATCGTCATCGTGGTCGCCCAGACCGATCCGGCGGCGGGCGCCATGGGCTTCTCGCTGCTGGTGGTCGAGCGCGGCATGGCCGGTTTCGAGCGCGGCCGCAATCTGGACAAGATCGGCCTCAAGGCGCAGGACACCGCCGAGCTGTCCTTCGCCGACGTCCGCGTTCCCGGCAAGAACCTGCTGGGCACCGAGGGCCAGGGCTTCATCCACCTGATGCAGAACCTCCCGCAGGAGCGGCTGTCCATCGCCGTCATGGCCGCCGCCGCCATGGAGGGCTGCCTGGAGCTGACCTGCCAGTACGTGCGCGACCGCAAGGCCTTCGGCAAACCCATTGGCGCCCTGCAGAACACCCGTTTCGTGCTGGCCGAGCTGGCCACCAAGACCACCGCGGTCCGGGTCTTCGTCGACCGCTGCATCGAACTGCTCAACGATCGCAAGCTGAGCGTCGAGGAGGCCGCCATGGCCAAGTGGTGGTCCACCGAGGAGCAGCTCGACCTGATCAACCGCTGCCTGCAGCTGCACGGCGGCTACGGCTACATGCGCGAGTACCCGATCGCCAAGGCCTACATGGACGCCCGCATCCAGACCATTTACGGCGGTACCACCGAGATCATGAAGGAGATCATCGGGCGCAGCCTGAAGCTGACCTGACACGGGTGACGGCCGCCGCGGATCACGACCGGAAGATGTTCCGGGGCAGTGGTTTCCGCGGTGGCAGGGGCCGGGTGTGGGCTCCGTATGCTCCCCGGCGACACGCGATGGGTTGCTCTAATGTTGCCAGATCGCCGACAGGCTCTGTCAAAATGGTCCGGAACTCGTCTTATGGCTGGACTTTCGCCTGGTCAGCGTATGCGCCACCGCGGGTAGCCGCTGACGTTCCGGGGCGTCGGCAGAGCATCCTGGAGGAGTCGGTCGTATGCAGGGATCGCGGAGCAACTCGCAGCGCGGGGGGCGGGCGACCCCGCCGGTGCTCCTGGCCGCGCGGCCGGACGCCGGCGGCGACCGCCGGACCACCTACCGTGACCTGGATCTGCGCTCGAATCAGCTGGCGCACTTGCTCATCGAACTCCGGGTCGTGCCCGACGCGGTGCTCGCGATCGGGATGCCGTGCTCGCCGGAATGGGTGCTGGCGGTGTGGGCGGTCGCCAAGGCCGGGGCTGGTTGGCTATCGGTGGATCCGGCCCATCCCTATGAGCGCAATCGGTTCGCGTGCGCGGATTCCGGTGTGCGCCTGGGTATCACGCTGGAGCGATACGTGGACGAGCTGCCCTTCGAGGACATGTACTGGGTGGTCCTCGACGACCGGGCCGTCACCGGGCGGATCCGGCGGTATCCGGAGACCGGCCTCGACCTCACCCCCGGCGGGCCGGCCGTCGTGGCGGCCGATCGACAGCAGCCCAAGCATCCATTTGCTCGGTACGGGCGCGCGGATCTGTCATGATCCAATCGGGACCGGCGGCGGGCCGATCACCGGAGGAAAGGCGTGTCTCGTGAGTTCAGAGCTGGTCACCAGGACCGTCGAGAACGGCGTCGCCACCCTCACCCTGAATCGGCCCGAGAAGCTGAACGCCCTGACGACGGGCAGCTTCGAGGAGCTGCGCGCGCACCTGGACGCGCTGTCCGGCGCGGACGTGCGCTGCGTCATCCTCACCGGTGCGGGCCGATCCTTCTGCGCCGGGCACGACCTGGAATCGCTCGCCGCGGGCGACGCCATGGACTCGCGCTACGACGAGGCCAAGACCGTCACCATGCTCGAGGAGTTCCCGGCCCCGGTGATCGGCAAGATCCGCGGCCACTGCTTCACCGGCGGCCTCGAACTCGCCCTGGCCTGTGACTTCCTCGTGGCGGGTGACACCGCGCAGTTCGGTGACACCCACAGCCAGTGGGGTCTGGCCCCGGTCTGGGGCATGTCGGTCCGGCTCCCCGAACGCGTCGGCATGGCCCGCGCCAAGGAACTCAGCTTCACCGCCCGCCGCATCAGCGGCGTCGAGGCCGCCGACATCGGCCTGGTGAACCACTGCGTCTCCGATGTCGGCCTCGACGAATTCGTCGCCCGCCTGGCCGCCCAGATCGCCGCCAATTCCGCGGGCTCGAACCGAATCTACAAGTCGCTCTACGCCAATTCCCGCGACCTGCCCCGCGCCGAGGCCCTGCAGACCGAGACCGACCTCCCCTTCGGCATGCCCGACGACGCCATGGAGCGCCTGACTCGGCGCTGACGTCACCGCCTCGGGCGCCCGGCCCCAGATCGGATCTCGAGGTTCTCCTGGGCTCAGACCTCGAGGTTCTCCTCGATGTCGCGCAGGCGGTGCCGGGCCAGGGCCAGGTTGCCGCGGGCGCGGTCGATGGCCACGTACAGGAACAGGCCGCGGGAGCGACGCCCGCGCAGCGGGCGCACCAGGTGGTACTGGTTGTTGAGGGTGATGAGCAGGTCCTCGATCTCCTCATTGAGGCCGAGTTGCTCGATGGTGCGCAGTTTGGCCCGCACCACCTCGGTATTGCCGGCCGCGGCCACCTCGAGATCCAGGGATTTCGAGCCGCCGAGCATGCCCAGGGGCATGCCGCTGCCGTAGTCGACGACGGCGGCGCCGAGGGCGCCGTCCAGCATCATCATGTCCTTCAGGGCAACTTCCAAGTCCGCCATGGATTTTCCTCTCCTAGCCGTGACGGGTTCTCGCGAGCGGTGACGCTACGCCCGTACGGGCCCGGCGGTATGTGGTTTGCTGAAGAATTCCGCAAGGTACGCAATTAACAACTTACGCAATCAGATAGGCCGGGTCGGCGCGAAAAAAACTGCGGGCGCAACCGTTTCCGGTCGCGCCCGCAGGCCTCACGTCAGCAGGTCAGCCGCAGAGGCTGCCCGCGACCGTGGCCGCCTCCAGCACCAGCGCGGCCTCGGCGTCCTCGCCCGCGCCACCCGGCAGGCGGGTCGACAGCTGATCCCGGGGCACCCCGGACGCCAGCGCCGAGCAGTACGCCTTGCCCAGATCGACGGCCGCGAGCTTCTGGTCCAGATCGACCAGGATGTCCCCGTGCTCCTCCAGGTAGCTGACGAACACCTGCTCCTGCCCGGTGAGCGCGCGCTCCGCGGCGGCCACTCCGGCGGTCGCCCCCATCGCGGCGGCAGCGGCGGCCACCAGTGCGAAACCCGAAGCGAGACGGCTCTTCTTACCCACGAACTCTCCTTCAACATCGAATGAACCCGGCGAGCGTACCGCGCGCCCGGCCGATGGCCGCGTTGTCGAAGGTGACGGGCTCGGACTACTTCAGCGCCGCGTGCAGCAGGGTCACTCCGGCGGTCAGCGCCGCGCCCGCCACCGGCCAGCTGGTGCCCGCCGGCTGCGTGGACAGCACCACGACCGCGTACCGGTAGGGCTGATCGGGCGCGGCGCCGACCAGGCCCGTGGTGTCGAGCGTGGTCGACGAATTCAAGTCCATCCAGCCCTGTTTGACCGCCCAGGTCGTGCCGGTGAGCGCGTCGGGGATACCGAAGAACTGGTCGGTGCCGTCGGCGGCGGTGCGGGCGGTGTCGCGCAGCGCGCCCAGGATCGGATCGCGGGCCGCGGCCGGGGCGGTGGCGGTGATGTAGTGGAAGATCGCCACGACATCGCGTGGGGTGGTGAGGGTTTCGCCCCACTGCGCGGCGTCCTCGGGCGCGCTGGTGGCCGTCAGCCCGATGGCCGCGACCATGCGATCGATGATCGCGGTATTGCCGCCGGCGTCCCAGAGCTGATCGGCGATATCGTCGTCACTGGTGGAGAGCATCCGCGTGACCTCCGCGGTGGTGTCCGGATCCGATTGCGCGCCTTGGTTTTCCAGCGCGTCGAGCGCGATCAGCAGTTTGACCACCGAGGCGGTGTAGAACTGCTGGTCGGCATTGAGGCTGGCGATGGCCGCCCCGGTCGTGGTGTCCACCACGTCGATTCCGACCGTCGTACCCGGCGAGGCCGTCTGGATGGCGGTCTGCATCTGCTGGGCGATGGCGGTCACCGAGATGGGATGCGCGGCGAGCGGCGGCGCGGGCGCGGTGGCCTGCGGCGCCTGACCCGGGCCGGCCTGGTCGTGCGAGGTGGCCACGGCGACGGGCGCGCCCAGCGCGGACACCGTGACCGCGGCGACGAGGCCGCCGGCCGCGATCCACCACCGTGCGCCCCGGGTGCGGGCCTGAATCGAGCTCATGCTTCATAACATCGACACGAACCTCGAGACATTTCCAGCGGAAGGCTGTCAATTTCCTGTTAAGTGCGTGTCGATCTGATCTCGGTTCGACGTCGGCGCTGACCGGCTATTTTGCGGCGAACTAAGATCATCGCTGGGTCGGGAATCATCCCGGTGGAGACAGCGATGAGTACATGCCGTGAGATCCTCCGAAATGTCCTCATAAGAAGCCTCGCCCCCGTCGGATTCGGGGCGCTGGCGCTGATTGTCCCGGTGTCCGCGCACGCCGACGCGGACTATGGGAACGGCTGTCTTCTGTACTCCGACAACACATCAGCAACTGTGGACTCGCTCCGGTTCGGATGTGAGACCGATCAGCTGGACGCGATCTACCGCGCCGCCCCGCGCGGCGATGTCCCGGTCGGCGCCAAGGACGGCTGGGTCGTCGCACCGCGCCAGTTGCAGTCCTGGACACCGCAGGTCTGGATCGGCAAGGACTTCTACACCGGTCCGTCCGGCGGGTACCTGCAGAACCGACTGACCCCCGCGGATCTGGAGGCCTGGCCCGCCGACGTCTTTGCCGGGCCGTCGGTCGTCGACGGCGGACCCACCTGGATCCTCGACTACGCCCCGTCCCCGACCCCGAACGTGTACGACGAGATCCGGCAGGTCACCCCCGGCGTGTGGCTCGGCTACTCGTGGATCCGCCTGGGCGGCAACTTCGTACCGCAGTTGAGCTTCATCCTGGCGTGAGCGGTCCGTCGGCTTCGGATCAGCGCGCACGTAACCGTCGTGCCCGGTGGTCTCGGGTTGATACACGTGGACTCCGTTGTCCACGAAAGGGATTCGATGACCACCTCGCTGTACTTCCCTGCTCGCGTCCGGATGTCGCGGTCATGAGCGCGCCCGCGGAAACCGAGGTGTGGGCGCCGGTCGGGCGCACCGTGGGGGCGGTGTGCGCGGTGGGGATCCTCGTGGTCGGGCAGTTGTACGTGGTGCTGCCGGTGCTGAATCGGCTGGCGGCGGACTGGGATACGTCCAGATCCGCGGTCACCTGGACGACCACGGCCTTCGGGTTGGCCTACGGCGCGGGGTTCCTGGTGACCGGGCCGCTGTCGGACCGGTGGGGGAGACGGCCGGTGATCGTCGGCGGGTTGGCGGCCACCGTGGTGAGCACGCTGCTGGTGGCGGTCGCGCCAGGCCTGGTGGCCGGACTGTCGGCGCGAATCCTGCAGGGGCTCACGGCATCGTTCTTCGCTCCCGCCGCGTTCGCGTATCTGTCGGAGCGGATCGCGCCGGAGCGGAGGATCGTCGCGCTCACCTGCCTGACGAGTTCGTTCCTCGGCGCGGGGGTGGTGGCGCAGGTCCTGGCGCAGCTCATCGGGAACGCGCTGGGCTGGCCCGCGATCTTCGTAGCCGGGTCGATCGCGTTCGCGGTCTCGGCGGTGGCGCTACTGGCGGTGCTGCAACCGCCGGTCCGCTCAGCGGATTCCATTGTGGGCGGGGGTGATCCAGCAGGTTCGCCAGGTGTTGTGTCGCTGCGGCCGGTGTTCGCGCCGTTCACGGACCTGCTCTGCCGATCCCGCCTCGCCCTGCTGTATCTGAGCTGCCTGGCGATCCTGGGCTCGTTCGTGGGCATCTACACCGGCATCCAGCTCGCCCCGCCCGAGGGCGTGGGCTCCGGCAGTGGCGCGCTGCTCGCCCTGCGGGCCAGCGCGATTCCCGCCATGGTGGCGATTCCGCTGCTCGCCGGACGGCTCGGCCGGAATCCACGCCGATGCGGGTATCGATCTGGGAGGCGCCGGGCGAACCGGTGCCGGTGGCCGAGGGGATCGCGGCG
>NZ_JBSGCY010000035.1:0-50600 GCF_053602115.1 Nocardia sp. NPDC004582
GTTCGCGAACGAGCAGAACTGGAAGGACCGCATCGAGGCGGTGGGCGGCCCCAACGCCCGCATCGAGAGCCTCGCCATCAATCGACCCGCCCACCTCGCCGCCGCGGCCCGAACCGCCGCAGCAGCCGCGACTGGACTTGCCGAACGGCGCGGTCCCGCCGGTGGAAAACGGCTTCCGTGCTCGCGAACACGATCGGTCCCATTACACTGGCTCCGACACCCGGCCCGCGCTTCCGCGACGGCACCGGCAGGCAAGTCTCGCACCGGAATTGGCGAAGGAGCAGTCGACCCCCGAGTCGGCGGTCCAGGCCACCCGCACGGCCGAGCAGGCCCGAGACCTTTTCTCCGCCATCGAAAACGGAACCAGGCAGGGCCGGCAGGCCGACCCCGGTTCGTTCGGGCCTGAGTCCCAGGCCTTCTTCGAAGGCACCCAGCAGGAACGACAGGAAGGCGACGGTGACCACCTCAAACGCTGGTGATCTCAACTGGCTACTCGATGATCTGGTCGACCGGCTAGCGGGCGTCCGTCACGCGGTGGTGCACTCCACCGACGGACTGCTGCTGGGCCGCTCATCCGCCATGAGCCGCGAGGACGCGGAGCACTTCGGTGCCATGTCCTCCACCCTCTACGGGCTGGCGCGCAGCGCCGGTGGCCGATTCGACGGCGGCGGCGTCCGCCAGGCGGTCATCGAGCTCGAGCGCGCGGTGCTGTTCGTGACCGCCGCCGGCAGCCACGCCTGCCTCGCGCTGCAGGCCACCGAACAGGCCAACCTGGGCATGGTCGCCTACGAGATGAACCTGACCGTGCAGCGGGTCGGCAACTACCTGTCCACCACACCGCGCCACAACCTGGCCGGACAAGGCAATCCGCGGCTGTCATGAGCGCGGGGCCGGGGGAACAGTGGTTCGATGACGCGGCCGGTCCGCTCGTGCGTCCCTACGCACGGACCGGTGGCCGAACCATGGGTGCTGGGCACGATCTGGACATGCTGACAGTGGTCGTGGTGCCGAACGCGGCCCCGCCACTGCGGCGTGCCGAGCCGGAATACACCGAAATCGTGCGGTTGTGCCGGCTTCCGCTGACCGTGGCCGAGGTCTCGGCCGCCCTGCGGTTGCCACTGGCGGTGACGAAAATCCTGGTGGGGGACCTGATTTCCGACAACATCCTCAAGTTCCGGGCCCCGGCCTCCCCCGAAGCCGCGCCCGGTGACCTCAACATTCTGCGAGCGGTACTCGATGGCATCCGAAAACTTTGATTCCGCCGCGCCCATGGCCGCCTCGGTGAAGATTCTCATCGCGGGCGGTTTCGGCGTGGGCAAGACGACCATGGTGGGGGCGATCAGTGAGATCACTCCGCTGCGCACCGAAGAACTCATCACCGAGTTGTCCGCCGGCGTAGACGATCTGCGCGGGGTGGAAGGCAAGACCACCACCACGGTGGCGCTGGACTTCGGCCGTATCACCATCGACCAGAACCTGGTCCTCTACCTGTTCGGCACCCCCGGACAGGATCGCTTCTGGTTCCTCTGGGACGAGCTGGCCCGCGGCGCGCTGGGCGCGGTCGTGCTGGCCGACACCCGCCGGCTCGAGGGCTCGTTCGCGGCGATCGACTTCTTCGAGCGTCGCGGCGTCGCCTTCACGGTGGCCGTGAACTGCTTCGAGGGCGCACCGCTCTACACCCCGGCCGAGGTGCGCGACGCCCTCGACCTGGACGAGCGAATCCCGGTGCTGCTCTGCGACGCTCGTGATCGCGGCTCGGCCAAGAACGTGCTGATGACGCTGGTCGAGTACCTCATCGAGCGGGCCGCCACCGCCGGGGTGCGCTGAGCGGTAGTCCCGAAGACGAATCGAGCCCATCCGGCGGATGCCGGGCGGGCTCGATGTCTGTTCTGGCCGGTGCCGTTGCGGCGCCGGTCAGTTGGGGACGACGTCCGCGAAATCGCTGACCCAGCGGTGCGGGCCGCGCGGGCTGTTCGGCTCGCCCGGACGGGTCACGCCGATGGCCTGCCAGCCGGCGGCCGTCGCGGCGTCCACCTCGTCCGGGTGATCGGACAGGAACAGGATCTGTTCGGCCGGAACGCCGATGGTGCTCGCGATCTTCTCGTAGGACGCGGCCTCGCGCTTGGGGCCCGCGGTCGACAGGTCGAAGTGTCCGCTGATCAGCGGGGACAGATCGCCGCCGCGGGCGAATTCGAACCAATCCTTCTGGTTGCGAACCGAACCCGACGAGTAGATGTAGAGCTCGAGCCCCCCGTCGCGCCACGCCCGCAGGACCGGGGCGACATCGGGGAAGAACTCGCCGTGCAGCGCGCCGTTGCGGAACCCCTCGGCGCAGATGATGCCCTGGGCGGCCTTGAGCGGCTCGGACTTCACATCGGTGTTGAGCCACTCGATGAGAATCCGGGCCACCTCCGCCGCGTCGGCGTCCGGGCGGTCCGCCTGGACGCGGGTGGCCTCGATGATGGGATCGGCGTCGCCGCCGGTGTTCTCGGCCAGCCAGCCCGGAAGCCGTTCCCGGGTGTAGCCGTAGAGCTCCTCCCGCACCGAACTGGTCGGGCTGGTGGTCCCCTCGATATCGAGCACGACCACCGTGATCATGCCGGGGCCAGCAATTCGTCCAGGGTCGGGAAGCCCGCGGAGATCTTGTCGCCGCTGAAATCGCCGATCCAGCCGTCCTCTTCCTCGAAGAAGCGCACGGCCACGAACTCCGGGCGGGTGCCCATGTCGAACCAGTGCAGCGTGCCCGCGGGCACCGACACCAGATCGCCCGCGGTGCACACCGTCGCCAGCACCTCATGGCCCAGGTGCAGGTAGAAGCAGCCCGCGCCGGCCGCGAAGAAGCGGACCTCGTCCTCGGCGTGGCGGTGCTCGTCGAGGAACTTGGTGCGCGCGGCGACCGCCTTGGCCGGCCATTCCGGGTCGGCGTCATCGGGGTGGATGCGGGCCACGTCGATGAACTTGTAGCGGCCGTCGGCGTTCAATTCGTCGATGCGGCTCTGGTATTCGGCCAGCAGTTCCTCGGTCGTGGTGGCGGCGCTGAAGCCCTCCAGCAGCGGCCAGCGCTCGAAGGTGATGCCGCGCTTGCCCAGCTCGGCGGCGATCACCGCGTCGTCGTCGGTGCGCAGCACGACGTCACCGGCATCGGCGTCGGACATGATCTGCAACAGGGTCATCGGAGGTTCCCTTCTCGGAACGCGGTATTCGTTTCACACATGGTCGCGCACCGGGAGTTCCTGGTGCCCGGTCAAAGTGGTCAGTTCGCACATGGCCTCGAGGCATTCGGCGCGATCGCGGGCCTGCGCCAGCGACGCGCCCCAGGTGGTGATGCCGTGCCCGGCGATGAACAGCACCGGCGGGGCCTCCGGGTGCTCGGTCAGATACTTCTCGATGTCCGCGCCGATCCGCGGGACCTCGGCGTGGTTCGGGAACACCGGGATGTCGATGAGATCCGGGCGGGCCGAGCCCAGACCCTTGATCAGCTCGTATCCGGTGAAACGGGCGGTGGTGACACCGTTTCCGGCGGTCCGGACGGACACCGCCGTGGCGTGCGGCGGGTGCACGTGCACGACCGCGTCCGCACCGCGGGTGCGGTAGACGGCGGTGTGGATGGTGGTCTCCGCCGACGGTTTGCGGCCGGAGTCGTCCACGGGCTTCGAATCGACCACGGCGACGGTCACCATGTCCGAGGCGGTGAGCTCGCCCTTGGACAGCCCGCTCGCGGTGATGACGGCCGTATCGCCCTGGCGCACGGAGATATTGCCCGCGGTGCCCGGCATCCAGCCGCTCGCGTAGAGGCCGCGCGCGATGTCCGCGATCTCGGCGCCCGCGGCGGTGGCCGATCCGGGTGCGGTCGCCGTACCGGCGGCGGTGCGGGCCGCGGACGCGTCCTCGAGCACACCGAACTCGGTGACCACGGCGGTGACCAGCTCGGCCGGGGTGACGTCGAACGCCGGATTGAAGGTGGCCGTGCCCTCGGGAGCCGTTGCGACGCCGCCGAATCCGGTCACCTCGGCGGCCGCGCGCTGCTCCACCACGATGTCGGAGCCGCGCGCGGTGGAGATGTCGCGCGTCGATTCCGGGGCGACCACGATGAACGGAATCCCGTGGTGCGCGGCCGCGATGGCCAGCATGTAGGTGCCGATCTTGTTGGCCACAGCCCCGTCGGCGGTGATCCGGTCCGCGCCCACGACCACCGCGTCCACGCCTTCGGTGGCCATGGCCCAGGCCGCCGCCGAATCGATGGTCAGCCGGTGCGGGATCCCGGCCTCGGCCATCTCCCACGCGGTCAGGCGCGCGCCCTGCAACAGCGGGCGGGTCTCGTCGACGATCACCTCGGCCAGCGCGCCACGCTGATGCAGCACCCGCAGCGCGCCGATCGCGGTCCCCCACGCGGTGGTGGCCAGGCGACCGGTATTGCAGTGGGTGAGCAGCCGCAGCGGGCGGTCCCCGCACAGTCGCTGGATCAGGTCGGCGGCCTCGGTGGCGGCGGCCAGGTTCACCCGGCCGTCCTCGGCCAGCAGTTCCAGCGCCTCGGCCTCGAGCGCCTCGATACCTCCGGCCAGCTTGGTCAGCGTCCGCTGCACCCCCCAGGCCAGGTTCACCGCGGTCGGGCGGGCGGCCGCGACGCGGGCCGCCTCGGCCTCGACGCGCGCGATGTCGAGCACACCGTCGGTGGTGGCGGCCCGCGCCGCGATCACCACGCCGAACGCCCCACACACGCCGATGGCCGGCGCCCCGCGCACGGCGAGGGTCTTGATGGCGTCGATGACCTCGTCGACCGTGGTGATCCGCAGCTCCCGCACCTCATGCGGCAGCGCCCGCTGGTCGATGGTGACAATCGCACCGTCGGCCCACACGATCGAACTCTGATCCATCGAGTTATGTCCTCTTGACTGGAGATTTGCGGTGCTGCCCACGGCGGTGGGCACACTCCACCGTATCGAACCCGGCCCCGGGCCTGACCGGCAGGTTTCCGATCAGGCCGATCCGAATAGCCCGATTTCGTGCGGGATTGCGCCCCCGCGGTTCCGGCGCTCGGCGTGGTGTCAGCTTTTGTCCGCCGCGCATACCGCTTTACTATCGCGGTATGGCGAGACCGCGTCGCACCCGCAAGATCACCGTGACGATGCCCGAGGACATCGCCGCCACTCTCGACGATTGGCGCAGCTCCGGGCGCATCGCTTCGATTTCCGCGTTCGTTGCCGAATCCGTCAAGGCGCGGGTGGACCGCGCCGACTCGCTGGCTCGGCTGGAGAACGCGCTCGGCGGCCGACCGCCGCTGGATCTGATCAATCGCGCCCGGGCGGTGCAGGGCCTGCCACCTTTATCCGATGACGAGGAGGCTCCCGGCGATCACGCCGGCGCGGCATGAGCCCCGCCGCCCCGACCCTGGGCGGCGTCGTCTTCGACACCGCCGCGCTGACCGCCTGGGCCCATCGCGTGGCCTACGTGCAATCGGTGGTGTGGGCGACCGCGGACGCCGGGCACACCATCATCGTCCCGGCCACCGCGCTTGCCGCGGCCCGCGCCCTCATCCCACCCGGGCGCTGGGACATCCTCACGGTGCTGCTGGACCTGCCCAACACCGTCATCCAGCCGCTGGACCGCCCCGCCAGTGATCAGCTGGGCGACACCCTCGCCGATCGGCCCGACGCCGACGCCCTGATTCCCGCCGGGCACGCCACTCTCGAAGCGGTGAGCCGGGATTGGCCGTGCCTGACCGACCGGCCCGACACGCTGCGCAAGCTCGACCCGCGCGTCCAGACCGACAAACTGCCCTGACCTGACTGAATCGCCTTGTACTGAGCGGCTTTCGGCTCAGGCGGGCGCGAGTGCCAGCGTGACGTTGTGGCCGCCGAAGCCGAACGAATTGCTCAGGGCGTACCCCAGCCGCTGATCGCGCGGCTTGTCGGCGACCACATCGAGCTCGATTCCCTGGTCCGGATTCTCGAAATTCAGTGTGGGCGGCACGATCTGCTCGGCGAGCGTGCGCAGCGTCAGGATCGCCTCCAGTGCCCCGACCGCACCGATCGAATGGCCCAGCGCCGATTTGGGCGCGTACACCGAGGCGTGCGGCGTCACGGCCGTGATGGCCTTCGCCTCCGAGGCGTCACCGATCGGCGTGCCGGTGGCGTGCGCGTTGACGTGGTCGACGTCCGTGCCGGTCAACCCGGCCGTCGCGAGCGCCTTGCGCATGGCGCGGGCCGCGCCGTCGCCGTCGGGCGCCGTGCCGGTGATGTGGTAGCCGTCCGAGGTGATGCCCGCGCCCAGCACCCGGCCGAGCACCCGCGCGCCCCGCGCTCGCGCGTGCTCGGCCGACTCCAGCACCAGCAGCGCCCCCGCCTCGCCGAAGACGAAGCCGTCGCGGTCCCGGTCGAAAGGCCGTGAGGCGCGCTCGGGTTCGTCATTGCGGGTGCTCATGGCGCGCATCATGGCGAAACTCGCGATCGGCACCGCGTCGATATGACCCTCCACACCGCCCGCGACCACCACATCCGCCTCCCCGGTGGCGATCAACCGCCACGCGTGCGCGATGGCCTCCGCGCCCGACGCGCAGGCCGAAACGGGCGCGTACACGCCACCTTTCGCGCCGATCTCCAGGCCGACCGTGGCGGCCGGACCATTCGGCATGACCATCGGCACCGTCATGGGCGGCACCTTCCGGTAGCCCCCGGTCTTCATCAGATCCACGGCGCCGATGAGAGCCTCCCCGCCGCCGAGCCCGGTGCCCACGGCGACCGCCAGCCGTTCCGCCTCGACCGCGGGCGCCCCGGCGTCCTGCCACACCTGCCGTCCCAGCACCAGCGCCAGCTGCTGCACGAACGACATCCGCCGCTGCTCGATCCGCGTCAGCCGCTCCCCCGGCTGGGTCACCAGTCGCCCGCCGATCCGCACCGGCAGCTCGTAGGCCGTGACGAAATCGTCGGTGAGCGCGCCGATTCCGCTGTCCCCCGCCAGCAGTCGTGACCAGGTCGCCTCGAGGTCCGCGCCGAGGCAGGTGGTCGCGGCCATCGCCGTCACCACGACATCCCGGCGCGTTTCTGTACCAATCGCTACACTCATGCCGACATGAATACCTGTAGCACCCGCTACAGTCAACCCGTGCCCCGCCCACTCGACCATGCCCGCCGCGCCCAGCTGCTCGAGGGCGTCATCGCCTACATCGCCGACCACGGCCTCGCCGAACTCTCCCTGCGCCCCCTGGCCGACTACCTGGGCACCAGCTCCCGCATGCTCATCCACTACTTCGGCACCAAAGAGGCAATGCTGGTCGCCGCCTTGGAAACCCAGCGCCCCGACATCGCCGCCCTCTTCTTGGGTGTCGAGTCCGTCGAGGTCCTTCACGAGCGTCTCGCAGCTTCCTTTGCGATCAATACGGCCGGCCGGTTCGCGAACAGCCTCCCCGTCCTATTGCAGGTCCTCGGGGCCGCTAGCGTTCCCAGCAGTCCCTTCAAGCCCTACGCGATCGATGCGATCCAGGTCCTCATCACGGCAATGACGGAGTCCCTCAGCCGAATCGATCCGACTCTCCCCGACCCCGAGGCCTCCGCCACCCTTCTCATCTCCGGCATGCGTGGCCTGATCCAAGACTGGTGGGTCACAGGTGACACCCCCCGAGTCCATCGGGCGGTGGAACTCCTCATAGCCCAGGCCATACCGGCCCAGACGTGAAGCGTCCGGATCGTCCCGTGCTATTTCGGGATGTGACCAACGGCCTGACGCCCCCTGTCAAGTGCGGCTGCCAGCGATCGAAGCGATTGCTTGTGTGGGCGGGGCGATCCGCTCGGCGAGGATGCGCAGCGTGCGGCTTGGCCTCCAAGCCTGCGAGATACGGGCCGCTCAGCGAGGAAGAAGAGGGGCTCAAAAATTCTGAAAAGATAAGCGAGATAGGACAATTCGGGTTCCTTGGATGATCATGCAACGGTAGAATTAGCACATGGATTCGAATGGGGTGAAACTCGATCAGTGCGGCATCGCGGATCTAGTGGCCGCGGTGGCGACCCTGTCGGATTCGATTCGGAGCGGGCGGATGGCTCGGTTCTCCGACAGCGACGTGCTGGCGTTGATGCGGCAGCTGGAAACCTGCAAGCGGCAACTGTCGGCACTGGATACACGGTTGATCATCGAGGCTGGGGAACGCTCGGTAACGGTCGTCGAGCAGCAGAGGACGCGGTAGCGGCGTGTTGACCGGACGGAAGTATCGCCTCGAACTCACTGTGGAGCAGGCCGAGTTCGCCGAGACTATCGGCGGGGTGTGTCGGTCGGTGTGGAACACCGGGTTGGAGCAGCGGCGCGAGTTTCGCCGACGGGGCGGATGGATCAACTACGTACAGCAGGCCGCTCAGCTCGCCGAAGCGAAAACCGACCACGAATGGCTGAAGGTGGCCCCATCCGACGTTCTTCAGCAGGCGCTCATGGATCTCGACCGGGCGTGCCGCGCGCACGGCACGTGGAAGGTGCGATGGCGGTCGGGTCGGCGGTGGTCGCCGTCGTTCCGGTTCCCCGCCGGCAAGTCAATCAAGGTCGAGCGGCTCGGGAAGAAATGGGGTCGCGCCAAGCTGCCGAAATTCGGGTGGGTGCGGTTCCGGTGGTCACGGGTCCTCGGCGGTACGGTGCGCTCGGCTACCGTCCGCCGTGACGGAAAGCATTGGTATATCTCATTTCTAGTCGACGATGGCCGGACCACGCCCGACGCTCATGCCAGTACTTCCGCGGTCGGGGTGGATCGTGGCGTGACGGTCGCGCTCGCCTGCTCCGACGCGACAATGTGGAACCGTCAATTCCACAACCCCCGGGAGGCCACCCGGTATCTGGTGCTGCAGAAGAAACTTGCCCGGCAAAATAAGAGCTCGGTGAACCGGCGCAAGACCATTACGGCGATGCGTCTGGTCCGCCGCCGCGAACGCGATCGCCGTAAAGACTTCGTGTCCTGGACCGCGAATCGGCTCGCCACCCGGCACGGTCTCGTCGCGATCGAGAACCTCAAAACCCGCAACATGACGGCTTCGGCGAAGGGAACTACGGAGCAGCCGGGCCGTAATGTCAGACGGAAGGCCCGGTTGAATCGGTCGATCCTTGACAAAGGCTGGCACATGTTCGAGCTGGCCCTGATTAACGTGGCCCGATACACCGGTGCCACGATCGTGAAAGTCTCTGCCGCGTACACCTCGCAACGCTGCTCGGCGTGCCGTGCTGTGGACCCGCAATCCCGTGAGAGCCAAGCGGTATTCCGGTGCACCACCTGTGGACACACCGAGAACGCGGATGTGAACGCGGCGAAGAATATACTGGCCGACGGGCTGTCGGTGTCTGCCTGTGGAGACCTCGGGGTCACCCGGTCCGGGAAACAGGAACCAGCAGGGAAACCGCGAGGGACAACCTGCCCGACCGCCGCCTAAGTGCGGTTGGAATCCCCCGGCTTCGGCCGTGGGAGGACGTCAACATGGACTGGTGGATCACACACACACCACCCCGTCCGTCGCGAGCGCGCCGTCGGTCTCCGGGCGAAACAGGCTGTGCCGGCTCGTTAATCGGTGCCCTGCGGCCGGTGCAGTTCCACAGCCAGCCGCAGCAGTTCGGGTACGTGCGGACCGTCCGTGGCGGCGTGGAGCATCGCCTCGGGCATCCTGAACGTTCGGACCTCCAGAATGCGTTCGGCGTTATCGGGATTGGTGGGTTCGCCTGCGAGCGTCACCTCGGCGGTGCACCATAGCCACGCCTTGTGCGGATGGGGTTGCCACGGGCGGTACGGCGCAGGGCGGTCCGTCGTCGCATAATGGGCCCCGATTTGCCGGATGGGACCGGAGAGTTCGGCACCCGCCTCTTCGGCGAGTTCGCGGATGACGCAGGACTCGATGGATTCCGCGGCCTCGCGGGTGCCGCCAGGCAGGATCCAGACGTCGCGGTCATCGCGGCACAGGACGATGCGGTCCCCGACGAAACACACGACATGGATATTGGTGACCAGGTCATCGGGTGGCAGCTCGGTCGAGAACTGGACGTCGAGCCCACCCCACTCCCAGCGGGCGGGGGCGTGCAGCAGTGGATAACGCTCGGCGGAGGTCATGACTCGACGGTACGGGGGCTGGTGCGTAAGCGGGTGGGGCCGTAGGTGATTGCGCGGAGCAGGTATTCGATCGGGCCGTAGCGGTGATGCCGGGTCCAGGGGGAGGCGAGGGCCAATTGCGCGGCGTAGAGAACGACCGCTAGAGACAGCACCGTCCAGTCCGACAAGCGGCCCGCCAGGGCGAAACCGTAGCCGGTGAAGATCAGCGACGTGATCAGCGATTGGCCGATGTAGACGGTGGCGGCGATCCGGCCGGCGGGTGCGAAGACATCGGTCACCCGGGGATGGTCGTGGATGATCCGCAAGAGCGTCGCCCCGTAGGCCGCGGCCACCAGCGGACCAGCGATCACCGAGAGACCCGCCAGTGGCAGCCAGTGCGTCATTGCAGCGAGTGCGGAAATCGGCAGTCCGATACCGAAACCGATCCACTGCGCACGGGGCAGCCACGGCAGATACCGCGCCGGCGATTCGAGCAGCCGCGCCTTGCCCGCGGCGAGGCCGACGAGGAACAGCGGCAGGACATTGAACAGACCGAACAGCAGGAAGGTCGGCAGCCGATCCGTAAACAACTCCCACCGCCACACGGCAGCGGTCCGCCAGCCTGCCCGCGCGATATCGAGCAGTCGTTCGCGTTCCGTGGCGGAGACACCGACGTCCTGCCCGGCGACCGCCATCACCGCGATGATCAGCGTGCCGATCCCGTACAGGGCTGCCGCGACCTGGAGCGCGCCCCGCGGCCGCAGCCGGCCCAGCGCGAGCAACACCAGCCCGATCGCCCCATAGCCGAACAACACATCACCGGTGAAGAAGAACACCGCGTGCGCCACCCCGATGGCCATCAGTGCGATGCACCGTCGCACGGTGCGCCCGCGCCCGCTCGCCCCCGCCCGTACGGCCGATCGGAACTGCATCGTCAGCGAATAGCCGAACAGAAACGAGAACAACACATAGAACTTGTTGTGGAACAACGCCTCCGACACCGTCATCGCGGCGCCGGGCACGAATCCGCTCGGGTCCGACATGATCTCGATATTGACCAGCAGGATTCCGCCGAGGGCGAATCCGCGCAGTGCGTCGAGTTCCCGCAGCCTCGGTACCTTCGGTATGGCCCGCTCGTCCGTCATGCCCGGACCGTACGATCGCCGCGCGGTCGCCGGGATCCCCCGCTGGGGTGAGACCGCGCTCCCGCCACGGAGTGAGACCCACCCCACCTTCTAGAACTGGTTTCAGTATTGTTCCCCCATGGCCTTCGTCATCGACAAAAGCGTGGAGATCGACGCACCCGCCGAGCTGGTATGGCAGGTGCTCACCGATGTGGACAAGTACGGGGAATGGAATCCCTTCGTCCTGGAGTGCAAGACCACCCTGGAACCCGGCTCGCCGATCGACATGCGGGTGCAGCTGGTCGGCCCGCCCAAGCAGCAGCGTGAATTCATCCGCTCCTGCACCCCGGGGCGCGAGTTCAGCTACAACATGAAGCCGGCGCCGCTCGGTGTGCTCAGCAGCGAACGTTCGCACCTGATCACCGATCTCGGCGACGGCCGCACCCGCTACGACTCGCACTTCCAGCTCAACGGCCCGCTGTCGGTGGTGGTCGGCGGCCTGCTCGGCGGGGCGCTGCGCAAGGGCTTCACCGGCATGACCGACGCCGTCAAGACGCGCGCCGAGGGCCTGAAAGCCGTGCGCGACTAGCGTTCACGCCTCGAACGGCACCACATTGCCGGCGGCGTCGCGGCCACCGCTCTCGCTCGCGATAGCGGTGGCCAGGTCCTGCACGCTGTCCCAGCTGCGCGGCTCCTCGTCCTCCAGATTTCCGATGGTGTACCAGGTGGCGGTGCCGCGATAACGCACCAGCCCGTGCCCCGAGTAGTCCAGCGTCACATCGAGATCCCCGGAGACCGTTCCCTCTTCCCGGGTCATGACGGCTGCCTCGCTCTGGATTTCGACGATGGCGACTATGTGAACTCTCCCTTGCTGATGCAGTCCTTCACCGCTGCCTGCAATGCGGACTGTTCCTTGGTGTCGACGTTCAATCCGTACTTTAGTTTCACCTGGATGTAGTGCCCGATATAGGCGCACCGGAAGTTTCCGGGCGGCAGGTAGCTGGACGGATCCTGGTCGCCCTTGGAACGGTTCGCGGTGGGATCGGAAATCACCAGGTTCAGCGCGTCATTGGCGATATGGCGGCGGGTATCGTCGTCGAGTTTCGCCGCGCCCGACCGCCACGCCTCGGCCAGCGCCACGATGTGGTCGATGTCCAGGCCCGACGAATCGGTGGTCCACTTGTAGGGTTTGAGGGCATTGGTCTTCTTGTCCATGACCCCGTACTGGTCGCGCCAGCCCGCGGTGGCGCCGAGGCCGCTGAATTTGCAGCTGCTCGGATCCAGTTTCACCGGTCCGGTAGCGTCGCGTATCAGCACCACTTCGCGGGTGGTGCAACGGCTGTATTGCGCGAAGCTGTCACCGAATCCGTGCTCGGGTTTCTCGGTGTCCCAGTGCGGGAAGCGCTCACGCGAGTACCCGGTCATCGGTAGTTCGTCGGCCACTTTGAGTTTGCCCAGCAGCGCGTTGATCTCCTTGGCCGATCCGGCCGGCTGCGCGCCGCGATCGGGAATCGGCGGGCCGCTCGATTCCGGTTTGTCTGTGCCGCCGCGCTTTTCGAGGATGGTGATGGCGACCGCCAGCGCGACCACGATCAATAGCGACACGACCGCTTGCAGCAGTCGGCGCTGGGCCGGGGATAGGCGATCCGACAGGCGTAATGGATTTGTGCGCAACATATCCCGCAAACCTTCGCAATCGGCGACCCGAATCGGCAAGTCGCACGTGAGGTTCGGAGACCTGTGTCACACCCACCGCACTCTCCATGGTCGGTCCCGCGAAGATCGAAAACAATGGCGGCGCAGCCCTTCCCGCGCCGCCACCTGCGGAAATGCGACGGCGCGCCGGGTAATAGCTACCCGGCGCGCCGAATTGTCCTGAGAATCAGGCCCTGTGTTCGTCCTGAGGATCAGGCGGTGTGGATCAGGCGTTGTTCAGCTTGTTCAGGCGCTCGCACGCCTCGAGGTACTCGCTGATGAGGCGCTGCACCACATCCGCGGAGCGCTCCATCTTGTTCATCATGCCGACCACCTGGCCGACCGGGTTGAAGTTCACGTCCTTGGCCTGCTCGGGGTAGCGGTGGCCGCGCTTGACACCGTCGAGGGCGACCATCATCTGCAGCGGCATGCCGAGCGGGTTCGGGGTGTCCTCGGCCTCCCAGGCCTCGGTCCAGTCGTTCTTGAGCATGCGGCACGGCTTGCCGGTCCACGAGCGCGAACGCACGGTGTCGGAGCTGGTGGCGTCGATGTAGGTCTGCATCTGCGCGGGCGGCACATTGGCCTCCTCGACGGTCAGCCACAGCGAGCCGGTCCACGCGCCCGCCGCACCCATGGCCAGGGCCGCCGCGACCTGACGGCCGTCGCCGATGCCACCGGCCGCGAGCGCCGGCATGTCGCCGATCGCGTCGATGACCTGCGGCCACAGCACCACCGAGGAGATCTCGCCGCAGTGGCCGCCGCCCTCGGTGCCCTGCATGACCACGAAGTCCAGCCCGGCGTTCTTGTGGTTCATGGCGTGCTTGACCGAACCGCACAGCGCGCCGATCAGGCGGCCGGAGTCCTGGATCTGCTTGATCACGTCGTCGGGCGGGGTGCCCAGCGCGTTGGCGACCAGCTTGGCCTTGGGGTGGTTGAGGATGACCTCGATCTGCGGGGCGACCGTGGTGGCGGTCCAGCCCAGCAGCTGGTTGTGCTTCTCCTCCGGCGGCAGGTGCGGCACGCCGTGGTCGTTGAGGATCTTCTCGGCGAAGTCGCGGTGGCCCTGCGGGACCAGCTTGGCCAGCTGGGCTTCCAGCTCCTCGGGGCTCAGGCCCTCGACGCCCTTGCCCTCGTACTTCGACGGGATGACCAGGTCGACGCCGTAGACGCCCTGCACGTGCTCGTCGAGCCACTGCAGCTCGACCTCGAGCTGCTCGGCGGTGAACCCGACCGCGCCGAGCACACCGAGACCGCCCGCGTTGCTGACCGCGGCGGCCACGTCGCGGCAGTGGGTGAAGGCGAAGATGGGCACGTCGATGCCGAGGCGATCACAGATCTCGGTACGCATGGTGTGGTGGGCTCCTCTGAACTTTCCGGCACTGGAAATGTTGTGCCCACCACACTAGAACATGTTCTACATTCGGACCAGTCTTCCGATGCCTACCTCTTGGGCACCGTCAACAACATGTTCTAGTTGCCGGGACGGCTCAGTCGTGCGCGAGCAGTCCGTCGGCGTGTAGATCGTCGAAAAGGAGCTGGTCCACGGGCGGTACGTGCGGCCGATCGGCGAAGCTGAACCAGGCGATCTCCTCGATCTCGCTGCTGACCGTGATGTCGCCCGAATACTCGGCGGTATAGCAGGCCATGCGCACGACGGCGTCGGGGATCACCGCCTCGTAGTTGCCTACATGGGCGACCGTCTCCGGCGCGATCTCGACGGTCAGCTCCTCGCGGATCTCACGCACCAGCGTCTGCAGATCCGTCTCCGCCCCTTCACGTTTGCCGCCCGGGATGTAGAAGACGTCCTTGCCGCTGGGCCGCGCGCACAAGATCCTCCCGTCCTCGATCCGCACCCACGCCACCGTGTCGATCAGCCGCTGCTCCCGTTCCGTCCGCATTCGCGCACGATAGCGCGCGCCGTGCCGACGCTCCGGTTTGCGGCGTCGGCGGGGGTACGCTGTCGGCATGTCAAAGCCCGGCCAGGAGCCGCCTCGACTCGTGACGGTCGAGGAGTTTCTTGCTGGGCCTGCCGATGCTTTCGGCGAGATTCACGACGGTGTGATGCTCGAATGTATGGCACAGAGCCCGGTACACGATCGGGTCGTGCACCGGCTCAGGTCCGCACTCGAGTACGCGATCGACCCGGACGGGCCTTGCCGGGAGGTGCACAGTGATACACCGATGCGACTGGCCGACAACGATCACGGTGACCCGCGACGGCGATTGCGGGCACGCTATCCGGACCTGATCCTGCGGGATTGCTCCGACGGCCCTTACGAGGTGGGGCATGTCGCCGACCAGACGCTGCTGGTTGTCGAGGTGACATCGGATAGCACGATCGATGACGATATCGGCATCAAACGCGAATTGTATGCTCGCGCAGGCATTCCGGTGTATCTGATCATCCATTTCGACAAGGACTGGCAGCAGATCAGCGTGATCGAGGAGCTGCGGCTGGATTGGTCGGGCCGGCGGTACGTCGGCTGGAACAAGCACACCGAAGCACTGGTGCTGACCGAGCCGGTCAAGGTCGCGGTGATGTTCGAGGATCTCCAGAGCCAGCTTCCGCGCCGCTGGTAGGGGTACTTACTGTGAGCGCGGTGGGAACGGCTGCCCACTGATGATGAGTTCGGTCCAATAGGGCGTCCAGGTGAACGATTTTGTATTTCTCCGGTGCCGCAATACCTTTGGGGACTTTGCCGATCGGTCGAAAACCTTGGCTGCCACCTGACACGAGCCCGCGTCCGCGGCTGTGACGAAGACATGCATACTGGCCGGATCCACCGGCATCCCTGTACTTCCGCGGCATTCGGGCGTGGCTTGCCGGCAGATTCGTTGTTTGATCTCGCATCCACAGCTTGGATGACCTCTGTCGATGGTGAGACGTTCGGAGGGACGGAGTGTGATGGCCAGACGAGCGCTGGGACGCGAGTTCGGTTGGCTGTGGGCGTCCTACGCGGTCAGCGCGTACGGGTCGGGCCTGGGCTTCGGCGCGCTGCCGCTGATCGCCGTCACCGTCCTGCATGCCGGCCCCGTTCAGGTCTCCACGCTGGCGGCCGTCGGGCCTGCGGTCGGCGCGCTGATCGCCCTGCCGCTCGGTCCCTGGGTGGAGTTCCAGCCCAAGCGCCCGGTGATGATCGCGATGGACCTGGCGCGATTCGCGATCATGCTGAGCATTCCGATCGCCTACGCCCTCGGCCGTCTCGGGTTCGCCCAGTTGCTGGTCGTCGCGGTGGTCGTCGCCGCGGCCAAGATCGCCTTCGGCGCGGCGAGCGGCGCGTACCTGAAGTCCCTCGTCCGCCCGGACGACCTGCTCGTCGCCAACGCGCGCTTCGAATCGACCAATTGGAGTTCCATCGCCATCGGACCTCCGCTGGGTGGCGCGGCGATCGGCGTGTTCGGTCCGGTCGTCACCGTGCTCGCCGACGCGGTCAGCTATCTGCTGTCGGCCCTGGCCGTCACCTCGATCCGCGGCAACGAACAACGCCCCCACCGCGACAGCGCGAGCGGTCTCCGAACCGCCGACCTCCTCGAAGGCTGGCGGCACCTGCTGAGCCATCCCGGGCTGCGGTCGCTCTATCTGAACCAGCTGCTCGTCAGCGGCTTGATCATGGCCACCGAGCCATTGCTCGCCGTCCTGCTGCTCCGCGAACTCGGGTTCAGCCCTTGGCAATACGGCCTGGCCTTCGCCGCCCCCTGCCTCGGCGGCCTCATCGGCTCCCGCCTGGCGAGCCGGGTGGTGGCCCGCTACGGCCAGTTTCGGGTGTTGCGCAGGGTCGGCGCCCTGCGCGCCATCTGGCTGATCGGCCTGGTCTTCGTCCAGCCCGGCGTCCTCGGTCTCGTGACGGTGATCGTGGTCGAGCTCGCGATCATCATCAATATGAGCCTCTACACGCCGGTGCTGGCCACCTATCGGCTCGAGCACACGCCGAAAGACCTTGTCGCCCGCACCCTCTCGGCGTGGTCGATCGGCAGCGGCCTCGCCATCGCCGGGCTCAGCGCGCTCGGCGGGCTTCTCGCGGGCGTGACCAGCCCACGCACGGCCATCGCGGTCGCGGGCCTGCTGATCCTGGCGAGCCCGCTGCTCCTCCCCCGCGCGCAGGGCCCGGGCGGCGTCAGCGGCCCGGGCCTCCCCGCAACAGCGCGGTCACGGGCCTAGCCAGAGGTGGCGGCAGGCTTGGGCATTCGCACGACCAAGCCCAGCGCTCCCGCGGCGACGGACACGGCCGCGATGACGTACCAGGCGTGCTGGAACGCATGCAGCGTCGCCGGTCCGCCGTGGGGTGAGCCCAGCACCGCCACCAGAACCGCTACGCCGATGGCCATTCCGAGCTGGCGGGCCATGGTCAGCACGGCCGACCCGGTCGCGAACTGCTGGGGCGGCAGGCCCGAGGTGCCGGCGGCGGTGCCGGTCGGCAGGGTCAGGCCGACGCCCAGTCCGGTCAGCAGCATGCCGGCGAGGAATCCGCTCGCGTAATTGGCATGCGGTGCGACGGCCTGGGCCCACCAGATGATTCCGGCCGCGAAGGCCACGCCGCCGAGAGCGAGGACCCGGCCGACGCCCACCCGGGCGATGAAGGGTCCCGCCGCGATCGCGACGACCGGCACGACCAGGGGGCCGGGCGCGATGCCGAGGCCGGTCTTCAGCGCGGACCAGCCCCAGACGTTCTGCATCCAGAGCACCGCCGAGAGCAGCATGCCCGCGAAGGCGAAGTTGAACAGCAGGGAATTGCCGAGTACGACAGTGAAATTCGGGACGCGCAGCAGCCCCGGGTCGACGACGGGGCTGTGATGACGGCGTGAGGAGAACACGAAGACCACGGCGAAGACGATGGTCGCCGCGACCGCGCCGAGCACGCCGGCGGATCCCCAGCCCCAGTCCTGCCCCTTCACCACGGCCAGGATGAGCGAGCCCACCGAAGCGATCAGCGAGAGTGCGCCGACCCCGTCGGGCAGCGGGCCGCCGGTGCCTGCGGGCCGCGGCAGCAGCCGGACACCGACCAGCAGGGCGATGAGCCCCAGCGGCACGTTCACCAGAAACACCCAGCGCCAATGCAGTTCGACCAGCAGCCCGCCGAGCACCGGGCCCAGCGCCGCGCCCAGGCCGCCGAAGGCCACCCACAGCCGCACCGCCGTCGCCCGCCGCTCGGCCGGTGTCGCGGCCAGCAGCAGGCCGAGTGAGGACGGCGTGAGCAGCGCCGCGCCGGCGGCTTGGACCACCCGGAACGCGACCAGCGCTGCGGTGCCCGGGGCCACCGCGCACAATGCCGACCCGAGCACGAAGACCCCGAGACCGGTCAGGAAGGTCGTCTTGTGCCCGTTGCGGTCGCCCAGACGTCCCGCCGGCACCAGCAGTGCCGCGTAGACGATCGCGTACGCGTTGAGCACCCACGAGAGCCCCGAGATCCGCGCGCCCGAGAAGTCCTCGGCTATCCGCGGCAGCGCCACATTGACGATGAACAGATCCAGGCTGGACAGCAGCACGGCCACCGCGACGATGCCGAGCACCACCCGCGAATCGACCGCCCGTCGCTCCTCCTGCGTGATAACAGCATTCATCGCTCTCCCCCAGGTGCCGGGGCCTCGAGCCCAGTGAGTTGCATCATGCGACTGACCATAAGGTAGTGAGTCGCTTCAAGCAACCGACTATGCTGTGGGGCATGCGGCGAACCAGCTTCGAGGACATGAACTGCTCCATCGCCCAATGCCTGGAGGTGGTCGGCGAGTGGTGGACGCTGCTGATCGTGCGGGATGCCCTGTTCGGGGTGACCCGCTTCGACGACTTCCGCTCCCGCCTCGGCATCGCCCGCAATGTGCTCACCCAGCGCCTGGAACACCTTGTCGAGCAAGGAGTCCTGGAGAAGACCCCCTACCAGGACAATCCGGTCCGCTACGACTACCGCCTCACCGGCAAGGGCCGCGCCCTGTGGACGATCCTCGCCGCCATGCGGCAATGGGGTGACGAATGGGCCGCCCCCGACGGCCCGCCGATCGAAGCCGTCCACACCGGCTGCGGCCACACCATGACCGTCCAGCCCGCGTGCTCGGAATGCGGTGCGCCCGTCGCCTCGAAAGACCTGCGCCTGCGATTGGGTCCGGGCGCCCATGACCCGGACCTGCTGCCCGCTCGCCGCTGAGGCCTGAACCCCGCCGGTCCCGGGGTATCTTTGCATCGCGGTGTTCTGGTTCCTGAGCTGGTTCCCGCGGCAGCGGAAGAAAGGTGGTGGCGGTGCGTCCCGCAGAACCGAGTGATTCCACCCGGCCGAGCCCGGAGACCGTGCTGGCGGTCGGCGGCTGGCATCCGCGGCATTCGCGCGTGCTGGCCCTGGCCGGCAACGGTGAGTTCGCGTTCGCGCTGGTCGACACCAATGGCGACGGCTCGGAGATCGACCTCGACGAGCTGATCCTCGACGCCGGCGAATGGCGGGCCGGGATGAGCGTCGGCGCGGGCGAATTCATCGCGGTGGGCAGTCGAGGCTCGGTCTACGTGCTCGGCTACGGCTCGAATACGAGCGGCGTGCGGTGGGCCTACGGCCGCGCCGATCGCCCGGGCGCGGCCGAGGTCGAGGTGGAGGGGCGCGAGATCACCGTCACCGTCGCCGACAGCGGGTGGTGGGTGTGGGTCGATCCGGTCGTCGAATCGAACTGAACCGCACCGCCATCGGAGTCAGGCGGCCCGCACGCCCGTGATCCGCTGCCCGACGGCCTCGGCGAGTCTCGGCAGCTGAGCGGTGATCTCGGCGGTCGGCGTCGGCGCGTCGTCGAACATGGACACGACGAGGACGCCGTCCTCGACCTCCCAGGTTCCCGCGATCCGGCCGCCGATCAGCACCAGCGGCGAGATCCAGCCGGCGGTGCGGCTGACCTTGGCGCGGTGGTCGCCCGGCAGCAGGACGGCGTCGCCGGTGCCGGGGCCCAGCACGTACTGGTCGAACTGGCCGAGCAGATGCACCGCGGCGGTCGGCTTCGTCTGCGCCAGCTCGTCGAGGTGCTCGGTCGGGAAGTAGCCGCGGCGGCCCTCGACCTCGATCTCGGTCAATTCGTTCCCGAGCGCCGAGAACCAGCGGCGCACAGTCGTTTTGCCGAGAAACCCCCGGGTCAGCCAGGTGTTGAAGATCTCCGGCGAGGCCGGGCCGTACGCGCCGAGATACGCGCGGATCACCGTGGGCGCGGCGTCGTCGGGCTCCGGGATCCCGGCCCACCCGGGTATCACGTGCGCGGGATTGGTGAAGGTGACCGAGGTGCCGCGCGCCGGGCCGTAGCAGAGCGCACCTTGCCAGGCCAGCGGCTTGAGCATCGACCCCCAGCCCGAGCGCAGGTGCTGCTCCAGCGGCTGGAAGCGGGGTTCGGCGATCAACGCCGACACCAGCTCGTCCCGGGTGAGCACCTGACCGTCGAGAATCGCGCCGACCGCTTTCACCAGCGCGGCCACGTCGGCGGGCGTCGCCCCGGAGGCCTTGGTCCACGCCAGCTTCTCCCAGGTCCGCGCCGAGGCCATGAGCGAGAGCGCCGCCGCGCCCTGCTCCGGCGTCATCGCGTGCAGCGTGCCGCGCATGGCCCAGGTCTTGAGCAGGGTCCCCGCCCCCAGCGCCGCGACCACCGCGCCGGGCTGTCCCGCTGAACGCCGCAGCGCCACAGCCGTTTCCGCGGCCGAGGTCACCTGTGCCTGTACCCCGCACAGCCGTTCGGCCACGGCCACCGCGTCCGCCTTCGTCGGCCGATCCACGAACTGCCGCCGCACCCGCCAGGCGAACACCTGCTCCCACGAAACCCGCACCGCGCCTCCAACACCCGCTCGATCGCAATCGGCCACAGCATACGACCGGGGACCGACGCGATCGGTGATCTCAGAGGCGCTCGATGATGGTGGCGTTGGCCAGGCCGCCCGCCTCGCACATGGTCATCAGGCCGTAGCGGCCGCCGGTCTGCTCGAGGTGGTTGAGCATGGTGGCCAGGATGCGACCGCCGGACGCGCCGAGCGGGTGGCCCAGGGCGATCGCGCCGCCGCGCGGGTTGAGCTTGGCCGGGTCCGCGCCGAGTTCCCGCGCCCACACCAGCGGCACCGGCGCGAAGGCCTCGTTCACCTCGTAGACGTCGATGTCGTCGATGGACAGTCCGGCGCGCGCCAGTACCTTGCGGGTGGCCGGGATGACGGCGGTGAGCATGAGCAGCGGGTCGTCGCCGGTGACGGCGAAGGAGTGGAAGCGGGCGCGCGGCTTCAGCCCGAGCCGCGCGGCCTTCTCCTCGCTCATGATGAGCGCGGCGGAGGCGCCATCGGTCAGCGGCGAGGAGTTGCCCGGGGTGATCGACCATTCGATCTCCGGGAAACGGGCCTCGAATTCGGCATCGGTGAAGGCGGGCTTCAGCCCGGCCAGGCCCTCGACGGTCGTGGTGGCGCGAATGGTCTCGTCAGCGGTGATCGTGCCCGCGGGCACCAGTTCGTTGTCGAAGCCCCCGGCCGCGGCGGTGGCGGCGGCCGACCGGTGCGAGCGCGCCGCGAACTCGTCGAGGGCGGTCCGGTCCAGCTTCCAGCGCGCGGCCAGCACCTCGGCCGAGATGCCCTGCTGCACAAGGCCGTCCGGGTAGCGGTGCGCGATCGGGCCGCGGTTGGCGTCCTGGCCCTGGGCATTGGAGAACATGGGCACCCGCGACATGGACTCCACGCCGCACGCGATGGCGATGTCGTAGGCCCCGGCCATGACACCCTGCGCGGCGAAATGGGCGGCCTGCTGTGAGGATCCGCACTGCCGGTCCACCGTCGTGGCGGGCACCGCTTCCGGGAAGCCGGCCGCGAGCACCGCGGTGCGGGAGATATTGAACGCCTGCTCACCACTCTGGGTGACGCAACCGCCGATCACATCGTCGACGAGCGCGGGATCGATTCCGGTGCGCTCGACCAGGCTGCCCAGCACGCCGGCGAGCAGTGTGGCCGGATGGACTTCCGACAGGCCGCCACCGGCTTTCCCCTTTCCGGACGGGGTGCGGATGGCGTCGACGATGACGGCGGAAGTCATGACTTCTCCCTGTTCCCAATGGACGATCCGGATGCGAATTCCGGTTAACATATGCACTGTACCGCACGACCGGCCGTGTCGTCAGTAGCCGGATTTTCAGCCTCCGGGCCACCCCGAATTCGATTGCTAACCTGTTGCTGTGACCACGACCGGCAATCGAACCCACACCCCGTTCTGGGACCTCGAGATGCGGCTGTCCGCCGTGCTGTCGGTGCTGGCCGGATTCATCGGGGCGGCCGCCTACGCCCATTCCGAGGGCTACTTCGTCACCTTCATGACCGGCAATACCGAGCGCGCCATCCTCGGCAATTTCGCCGGTGACTACACCCTGGCGCTGGGTGCGGCCTCGATCATCGTCTGCTTCCTGGCGGGTGTGTTCATCGCCTCGATCTGTCGCCGCTACTGGTGGACCAATCACCCGCACGGCGCGACCATGCTCACCACCGCCGCGTTGGCGGGCGCGGCCATCGTCGACAACATCCTCGACGATCGCGGCATCGGCCTGGCGCCCATCCTCTTCGTCGCGTTCGGCATGGGCGCGCTGAACACCTCGTTCGTGAAGAACGGCGAGGTGTCGATCCCGGTCAGTTACGTCACCGGCACCCTGGTGAAATTCGCGCAGGGCATCGAACGGCACGCTTTCGGCGGCGGCAGCGTCCGCGACTGGCTGGGCTATGCGACGCAATACCTTTCGTTCGGTATGGGCGCGCTCATCGGCGGGCTGGTGGCGGTGGTGGTGGACGGCGCCTACATGCTCAACGCCGCGTTCCTGGGGTCACTGCTGGTGGCCTCCTATACCTGGCGAGCCGACATCCGCTGGGTGCGCCGCACCGTTCGCCGGGCCATCGACGAGGGCTGAACCGCGCCGACGCCGCGCGACACGGGCAGGTCACAGCCACGCAACACATGGATAATTGACCGCAAATGCGGCGAACTGGTCATATTCTGCAAAACATGACAACCAGCAAAGAGGGAGTTTTCGAGGGGCCGGTTCAAACACTGGCCCGCAGCGCGTGGCAGTCGATCCTGGTCACCGGCATTCTCTCGGTGGTGCTGGGCATCCTGATCCTGGTCTGGCCCGGACCGACCCTGGTGGTCGCCGGTGTCCTGTTCGGTATCTACCTGCTCGTGTCCGGCGTCTTCCAGCTGATCGCGGCGTTCGGTCTGCATGTCAGCGCCTGGATGCGGGTGCTGTCGTTCATCACCGCCATCCTGTCGTTCATCCTGGGCTTCTTCTGCTTCCGCAACGAGTTCCAGGCGATCGGCCTGCTGGCGCTGTGGATCGGCATCACCTGGATCTTCCGCGGCACCGCGGTGCTGGTGGCCGCGATGTCGGACAGCGCGGTCCCGGGCCGGGGCTGGCAGATCCTGTTCGGCATCCTGCTCATCGTCGGTGGCGGTCTGCTGATCGTGGAGCCGTTCCGCTCCATCACCACCCTCGTGGTCGTGGTCGGCTGCTGGCTGATCGTGATCGGCATCTTCGAGGTCATCTCGGCATTCCAGGTCAAGAGCACGGCCAAGCACGTCGCGGCGAACCTATAACCCTTCCACGGCGTGAATGGCGGTCGCCCCGGAATCGGGGTGGCCGCCATTCACGTTGTCGGGCGGATCTTCTCAGCGCAGCCGCTTGGGCCGCTTGTCCATCAGCCGCAGGATCAGCGGCGTGAAGATGAGCTGCATGGCCAGATCCATCTTCCCGCCCGGCACCACGATGCTGTTGGGCCGCGACATGAACGAATCGTGCAGCATCGACAGCAGATACGGGAAGTCGATCACCTTCGGGTCGGCGAAGCGGATCACCACGAAACTCTCGTCCGCGGTCGGAATGGTCCGGGCGGTGAAGGGATTCGAGGTGTCGACCGTCGGGACCCGCTGGAAGTTCACATAGGTCCGCGAGAACTGCGGGCAGATGTGTTTCACGTAGTCGGGCATGCGCCGCAGAATGGTGTCGATGATGGCCTCGCTGGAGTAGCCGCGTTCGGTCTTGTCGCGGTGCACCTTCTGAATCCACTCCAGATTGATGATCGGCACCACGCCCACCAGCAGGTCGGTGTATCGCCCGACATCGACGTCCTCGCCCACCGCGGCCCCGTGCAGGCCCTCGTAGAACAGCAGGTCGCTGCCCGGCGGCAGTTCCACCCACGGCGTGAAGGTGCCCGCGGGCTGCCCGTAGGGTTTGGCCTCCTCGTCGTCGTGCAGGTAGCGGCGCACCGCCCCGACGCCGGTTTCCCCGTAATCGCGGAACAGCGTCTCGAGTTCGGGGAGCAGATTCGCCTCCGGCCCGAAATGCGAGAACGTCAGATTGCGCTGCTGTTCGGCCTCGGCCATGGCCATCTTCATCTCGTTGCGGTCGAAGCGATGGAACGAATCCCCTTCCACGATGGCCGCGTTGATTCCCTCGCGGCGGAATATCTCCTGGAAGGTTCGCGTGACGCTGGTCGTCCCCGCACCGGACGACCCGGTGATCGCGACCACGGGATGTTTGACCGACATGGCACCTCCTCGATTGCCGGACAGCGGGTTTCGCGCGCCCGGCCGTTCAATGACGGGCCGCGCGGAACAGGGAGCGGGAACCGAAGAGCGAGGCGTCGAAGCTGGGACCTTCCTCCGGTTCGCGGTGATAGCGCTCGATCCGCTCGACCTCGTTGCGGGAGCCGAAGATGAACGGCACCCGCTGATGCAGTTCCTCGGGCCGCACGTCCAGCACGCGTTCGTGCCCCGTGGAGGCCGCGCCTCCGGCCTGCTCTACCACGAAGGCGATCGGATTGGCCCCGTAGAGCAGCGAGACCCGGCCCGGCCGTTCGGGATTGCGGGTGTCGCGCGGATACATGTAGAGCCCGCCGCGGGTGAGGATGTGGAAGGTGTCGGCCACCAGCGAGGCGACCCAGCGCATATTGAAATCGCGCCCGCGCGGCCCGTCGAGCCCCTCCAGGCATTCGTGAACATACCGGCGCACCGGCCGCTCCCAGAACCGCTCGTTGGCGGCGTTGATCGCGAAACCGGAGGTGTCGTCGGGGATGCGCATGCGCGGATGGGTGAGCACGAACGCGCCCACCTCGCGGTCGAGGGTGAATCCGTCCACGCCGTTGCCGGTGGTCAGCACCAGCATGGTCGCGGGACCGTAGAGGGTGAAGCCCGCGCACACCTGCTGCACCCCCGGCTGCAGGAAGTCCGCGGACGTGGGCTCGCGGCCGTGCTCGGGGGCGCGCAGCACGCTGAAGATCGTTCCCACCGGCAGATTCACATCGATATTGCTCGAACCGTCCAGCGGATCGAAGACCAGCAGATACTTGCCGCGCCGGTATTCGCTGGGCACTGGGTGCGGGTCGCGCATCTGCTCGGAGGCCAGCGCCGCCAGCGGCCCGGTCCACTGACTCTCGGCCACCATGATGTCGTTGGCGATGGCATCCATCTTGCGGTGCACGGTGACCGGCAGATTGGTGGCATCGGCGGCACCCAGCGAGCCGACGATGGCTCCCCGGGTGACCTGGTTCGCGATGATCTTGGTGGCGGTGGCGAGCACATTGAGCAGCGCCGAGAACTCTCCGGACGCGCCGGGCTGCCGATGCTCGGACTCGATGGTGTAGCGGGTCAGGGTCTTCAATCCTTCGGGCACAATCCCTCTCATTCCCTCATGGAGACGCCCCCTCGTCGGCGAGGGCGTCCGTGAACACACTGCTGCCGAGGACGTCGCTGTCCGTCAGGGTGATCAGATCCGTGCGGCCGACCGGCCGCCGCAGTTCGACCAGGCGTTTGGCCTGGCGCAGCCGGCAGCGGTCGAGGGCATTGCGCACGCTGCGGGCATTGGCGAAGCGGGGGCGGGCCATGCGCAGCTCCAGATAGCGCGAGAAGGCTTGCGCGGCTTCGGGATCGAAGCGGAAGTTCTCCTGGCGCACCATGAGCTCGGCGATGGCCAGCAGCTCGTCGTGGGTGTAGTCGGGGAACTCGATGTGGTGGGCCACCCGGGAGGACAGGCCGGGATTGGCGGAGAAGAAGGTGTCCATGCGGTCCGGGTAGCCGGCGAAGATGACCACCAGGCTGGTGCGCTCGTTCTCCATCTCCTGCAGCAGGATCTCGATGACCTCCTGCCCGTAGTCGCGCTCGTTCTCGGGGCGGAACAGGTAGTAGGCCTCGTCGATGAACAGCACTCCCCCGGCGGCCTTGGCCAGCGCCTCCTTGGTCTTGGGCGCGGTGTGGCCGATGAACTGGCCGACCAGGTCGTCGCGGGTGACGGTGTGCACCTTGGGTTTACGGATGTACCCCAGCGAGTGCAGCATCTCGGCCATGCGCAGCGCCACGGTGGTCTTGCCGGTGCCGGGGCCGCCGGTGAAGCTCATGTGCATGGTCGGGCGGGTGGCCTGCAGCCCGAAGCGCCGGCGGGCGCGATCGATGAGCAGCAGTGCCGCGATCTCGCGCACCCGGCGTTTGACGTTGGCCAGTCCCACCAGTTCGGCGTCCAGGCGGGTGAGGGTGTCCTCGACGTCCTTGCCCGCGACGTCGGTCGACAGGTCCAGGACGGCGTCGTCGGCCAGCGGTTCCAGGAGGTGGCCGGCCGCCGAATCCTCCGATCGGACAGGCGTGTCGGCGGCCGTACCGCGCAGCGGGCCGGGGCTCGTGGCCCCGGGCCGATGCATCTGGAACCCGCCCGCCGGGCGCCCGGCTGCAGGCTGCCGGCCGTCCGTTGCCGCGGGATGTTCCGCGCTCACGATATCCTCCTGTTCCGAAAGGTGTTCAGCCGCCGTACCTTTGGCCGGTTCGCTGGTCCGACGAGTAGGCGTGGAAGCCGTAGCGCTGGCTGCGGTCCGCGCCCTCGGTGCGGTCGAGGCGGAAGCCGGGTTCGTCGGCCGGGCGCTGCACGATGAAGCTCAGCGCCGTGGTCTGGCGGCCGTAGGAGGCGTCGTAGGCGTTGACGCGAATGTAGTGACGCGGGAACGTGGCCCGGCAGGCGTCGATCTCGGCGAGCACGCCGTCGGGCTCGTCCAGATCGAACAGGGGCAGACCCCACATCTCCCAGTAGTTGTTGCGCGGATGCGGATCGTCGGTGTATTCGATCGACACCGGCCAGTTGTTGAGCAGGGCGTAGCGGACCTGGGCGGCGATCTCGGTGTCGTCGAGGTCCGGCAGGTGCGAGAAGGTGCCTTGGCGCAGATGCATGGTGGCTCGGCTTTCAGCGGGAGGCCGTGGGGACGGCGTCGGGGGCGTCGGTGGAGGTGTAGTCGAAGGTGACATCACCCCAGGTCTGCAAGGCGACCTCGAGCGGGCGGCTGATCTCGGCGGCGCGGCGCAACACGTCCGGGCCCTCCTTGAGCAGATCGCGACCCTCGTTGCGCGCCTTGACCACCGCTTCGAGCGCGACCCGGTTGGCCTCCGCGCCCGCGGCGATGCCCATCGGGTGGCCGATGGTGCCGCCGCCGAACTGCAGGATGGCGTCGTCGCCGAACAGGTCCAGCAGCTGGTGCATCTGGCCGGCGTGGATACCGCCGGAGGCGACCGGCATGACGCCGGGCAGGCTGGCCCAGTCCTGGTCGAAGAAGATGCCGTTGACCGGGTTGGCGGGGATGTGGTTGTCGCGCAGGGTGTCGTAGAAGCCGCGCACGGTGTGCGGGTCGCCCTCGAGCTTGCCGATGACCGTGCCCGCGTGCAGGTGGTCGACGCCGATCAACCGGCACCATTTCGCCAGCACCCGGAAGCTGACGCCGTGGGTCTTCTGCCGGGTGAAGGTGGAGTGCCCGGCCCGGTGCAGGTGCAGCAGCATGCCGTTGGTGCGCGCCCACTTCGAGATGGACTGCATGGCGGTGTAGCCGACCGTGAGGTCGATCATGATGATGCAGCTGCCGAGCGATTTCGCGAACTCCGCGCGCTCGTACATGTCCTCCATCGTGGCGGCGGTGACATTGAGGTAATGGCCCTTCAATTCACCGGTTTCGGCGATGGCGCGGTTGACGCCCTCCATCGCGAACAGGTAGCGGTCGCGCCAGCGCATGAACGGCTGCGAGTTGATGTTCTCGTCGTCCTTGGTGAAATCGAGTCCGCCCTTGCAGGCCTCGTACACCACACGGCCGTAGTTGCGCGCGGAGAGCCCGAGTTTCGGTTTCACCGTCGCGCCCAGCAGGGGGCGGCCGTATTTGTTGAGATACTCGCGCTCCATAACGATTCCGTGCGGCGGACCCTGGAAGGTCTTGACATAGGCCACGGGAATGCGCATATCCTCCAGCCGCAATGCCTTGAGCGGTTTGAAACCGAATACATTGCCGATGACCGAGGAGGTGAGGTTCGTGATGGAGCCTTCCTCGAACAGGTCCAGATCGTAGGCGACGTAGGCGAAGTACTCGCCCAGGCGGCCCGGCACCTCCTCGACGCGGTAGCACTTGGCCTGGTACCGGCTGTGCGCGGTCAGGCGGTCGGTCCAGACGACTGTCCAAGTGGCGGTGGAGGATTCGCCGGCGACGGCCGCCGACGCCTCGATCGGGTCGACGCCGTCCTGGGGCGTCACCCGGAACACCGCCAGCACGTCGGTGTCCTTCGGCTGATAGTCCGGGTTGTAGTATCCCATCGACGCATACGACTGCACGCCCGGATCCCACCGGCTGCGCTGATCATCGTCAGATCCGGCCATCTTTCCTCCTGCGAACCGGGTTGGGTCACTTGCGATTCCCAGGATGACGGGCCCGTTAACGACAAACAATTCGATTGTTTCTGTTCTCGCTCAACCTTTTAGTCGGGTTTGCTACCGTTGAGTATGGGTACGGTGAGCGCGGTGCGCATGGAAACCTTTCTCGCCGTTGCCAAGCACTCCAGCATTCGCCGCGCCGCCGCCCAGTTGCACATCACCGAGGCCGCGGCCTCCGCGGCTGTAGCACACATCGAGAAACAACTCGGCGCGAAACTCGTGACCAAATCCGGCCGCGGCATCGCGCTGACCGAGGCCGGGCGGGTGTACGCCGATTACTGCCGCAGCATCCTGGGTCTGATGAAGGAGGCGGCCGCCGCGGTCCGGGAGGCCGAGACCGGCCGGCTGCGCATCGGCGTCGTCGCCACCGCCGGCGAATACGTCCTGCTCCGCCTGCTGGCCTCGTTCCGGAGCCGGTATCCCGACATCGAATTGGGCCTGTCGATCCAGCCCCGCGACGTCCTCTTCCTCGAACTCACCCACCACGAAACCGACCTGGTGGTCGCCGGTCGTCCGCCCCGCGACACCGGCCTCGTCACCCGCGCCCGCCGCCCGTGTCAACTCGTCGTCGTCGGCGCCCCGTCGCGCTGGCCCGACCCCTGCGAGGCCACCTGGCTGCTGCGTGGCAAAGGTTCGGGCACCCGCGACACCACCCTCGCCCTGTTCGACCGGCTCCAAATCCGGCCGCCCACACTGACTCTCGGCACCCACGGGGCGGCGCTGGCCGCGGCGCGCGAGGGCCTCGGCATCACTCTCATCCATTCCGACGCCGTCGCGGCCGATCTCGCCACCGGCCGCCTGGAAATCCTCCCCGTCGAGGGCACTCCCCTCACCCGCCCCTGGCATGCGGTCACCACCCGCACCCCCACGCCGGCCTCGCGCCTGTTCCTTTCCCACATCACCGACCCGGATCGGGTCGGCGACAAGGCATTTCGCGGCGTCTGAGCCGGCCGGGTTCAGAAGGTGAACTGGTCGCCGTAGGCGGTGGTCTGCACCACCCCTTGCGCGGTCGACACCGTGGCGGTGACGAACGGGACCGCCGACACCGGCGAAGCGCATTGCGCGACGTTCAACGCGGCGTTGTTGAAGGTGATCTGATAGGGGAACACGGTGGCGCTGTCCAGGGCGGCGGTCGCCGTGGTCGTGGTGGTGACCTGGCCGGGCCCCATGGTGGCCGTCAAGACTTCGGTCAAGCCCAGCGCCCCACCCACGCTGGGTCCGAGACTGATATCGGGCGGGGTGACCGAAGCGCTGGGCGGCACCGTCCCACTGGGCGGGCTGACCGATACGGTCCCAGGGGTCACCGACGGGGCGAGCGCGGCGGCCAAACCCTGGTTGGGCTCGATCCCGACGGTGACGCCGCCCGCCACACTGACCCCACAGCCGAGAATGAACCCCGCGACGGCCTGACCGGACGTGATCGGGCCACCTTCCACGGTGACCGAATAACTCCCCGACATCTGCGCGGCGTGCGAGAACGTCATCAGGAAGTTCGGCGTCCGGTTACCGGGCGGATTCACCCCGACCTGGTCGACCGACGTGACGATATGCACTCCCGCGCCGGACACGTCCCCGCCGGGCGGCTGAGCCCCGACCGACTCGATACCCCAAGCCCACAGGCTCGCCAGGGTCACACCGGCCGCGGTTGTACCAGCCGCGGCGGCCATGAGCGCATGTCGCATAACCGGATCCTGTTCTCGTTCTCGAAGAGGTGTACGAGCTCGATACCGCAGGCGCAGGTCTCGAATAGCAGCGTAACTGCAAAATCTCGCCGGGCAGGTGCGCTGCGGCAGGCGTGTCGATCAGCCCGGATCGTGGTGCCGGACCGAGCGTTTGGACGGGAATCCTTGCCGCGCAGGAGAAGTCGTCCCGTCTCGGATTCCGTTCGCCGTACGCCGGCCGCACCCGGATCCGCTGCGGGAACAGTGCGGAACCGGTAATCTCCCGGCAGGCCGAAACGCGGTACCTACCATGCGTTTCGGTCCAGCCGGGGAGGTGAATCATGGCCGGCGTCCTTGCTGGTGCCCCCATCCATTCGACCGTGGTCGCCGCATTGCGAACGGCGGCGGCCAAGCGCGTGCCCGACCCCGTCGACACCCACTCCTTGCTGGCGGCATTGATGCGGGCCGACGCGTCGGGCGACTGGTCACGGATCTGTTTGAACGCCGGTGACGTCGACGCGGTGGAGAACAAACTGGTGGTCGACCGTGCCGGCGGCGGCCCGTGGCATTGGGAGAACATCAGACTCACCGTCCAGTGCGCGATCGCCCTGGACGTGGCGGGGCGCTTGGCGACGCGGTACCGGCTGTGGCCGATTCCGGTCGGGCTGGTCGTCCTCGGGTTGATCGCCGATCACTCGTCGGGGGCCGCGCAGGCGCTCCGGGACGGCATGCATCGCCGCGAGCTGCTCGCGCTCGTGCAGTCGGATGTGCTGGGTGTGACGCTGAGCGGAATCGACTACACACTCCCGACCGTGCTGAACGAGGCGACCGCGGTCCACCGCAACCCGCCCTCGGCCTACCATCAGCCGCCCCCGGCCGCTCGGCCCTACCTGCCCGCCCCTGGCCGCCGGCCGGTCTCGAACCTGCGATCGGCGAAGCCGCCTCGGATGCCGGAGCGCGGCGGCGCCTTCACACCGACCGCGGTGCTGTTGGCGCTGCTGGCCGTGGTCTTCGTCTTCGTCTTCGCCGTGACGATGCATGATCAGCCGGTGGACGAGGGTCCTCAGCTACCTCCGGCCACGTTCATTCCGAGGCTCACGGTGCCCACCATCGCCACCATTCCCCCACTCACGCTGCGTCTCCCGGTTCCGCCTTCCCGCTGACCCGCTACCTCCCGCCACATCGCGTTCGTTCGCGGGCTCGGGGTCAGACCATTTCCGGGACCCGCAAATGCGCCAGCGCGACCTCGAATTCGCGGACGTCGACCGCCTCGATCCCGGCCTGCCGTGCGGCGTCCACGCGCAGGGTCGCGGCCGCGATGCGGTTGCGGTCCAGCGCCTCGGCGCTGTAGTAGACACTGCTCGACACCGCGCGTCCGGAGGTCCGGTTCACGAGCAGGCTGGCACTGCAGAATCCGTGGAGTTGTTCCAGGCCGATCAGCGTCTGATTCCGGTAGACGTCGATGGCGCTGTCCAAACGGCTCGGATCGGTCTTGACCCAGGTGACCCGCGCGCACGCGCCCGGGGTGGTCTCTCGCACCCGGTGCATCGCGGTGACCTCCCATTCCTCCACGACCGGGCTGCCGCCGAAGATCTCGGCCGCACGGGCTCGGATCGGCTGGACCTGCGCGGCGCTGGCCCGCAAGGTTTCCTGTGAGTCCCATGAGGTCGTCAGGATGCATCGGCCGGTGAGCCGATCGACGAGCAGCGACAGCCCGACGCACCCGCTGATGTCGTTCAACCCCGGCATGACCCGGTCACGCACATGTGCGATCCCGGCATCCAGCGCGGAGAGTTGCGCCTGAATCGTGGTAGACCGTGCGAACACGACCCACCTCCCTTCTGCACGGGGCAGCGCCGGCGGCGCCACCGGTGCCCCTCACGCTCCTCCTTCCCGCTCGGCGCGGCAATAGTGACCCGCTATCAAATACTCGACCGAACGGTTTGGGCGTCCAGCGAGCGGGACACGGTCGATTTCATTAGTTAGCAACATGCAACTATATTGAGAAAGTTCGTTCGCAGACTCGCGGGAGGCTCTGATGGCTGCGGCCCCTACCACCGGATTGGATGCCGGTGACGTCCAGACCATTCGGAGACGACTCCGGATCGAGCATGATCACCCCAGGTACAAGTGGGTGGCCCTGTCGAATACGACGCTGGGCATGCTCATGGTCACCATCAACTCCTCGATCGTGACCATCTCGCTGCCCGACATCTTCCGCGGCATCGGGCTCAACCCGCTGGAACCGGCCAATGTCAGCTACCTGCTGTGGCTGATGATGGGCTTCCTGCTGTCCTCGGCCGTGCTGGTGGTCATGTTCGGGCGGCTCGGCGACATCGTCGGCCGGGTGAAGATCTACAACTACGGGTTCGTGGTGTTCAGCCTCGCGGCCGTGGCGCTGTCGTTCGATCCGTTCACGCACGGCGGCGGCGCGGTGTGGCTGATCGCCTGGCGCGTGATCCAGGGCGTCGGCGGCGCGATGTTGATGGCCAATGCCAGCGCGATCCTCACCGACGCCTTCCCGGCCGACGAGCGCGGGTTCGCGCTCGGCATCAACCAGGTCGCGGCGGTCGCCGGATCGTTCCTGGGTCTGCTCATGGGTGGTGTGCTGGCGCAGTGGGATTGGAAGGCCATCTTCTGGGTGAGTGTGCCCTTCGGCATCATCGGCACCATCTGGTCGTACCGCTCGCTGCACGACAACGGCCAGCGCAATCCGGGATCGCTGGATCTGCCGGGCACCATCACCTTCGCGCTGGGTCTGACGGCGCTGCTGACCGGCATCACCTACGGCATTCAGCCGCATGGGGATTCGAAGACCGGCTGGACCAATCCGTGGGTGCTGGGCGCGGTTTTCGGCGGCATCGTCCTGCTGGTCGTGTTCTGCGTGATCGAGACCAAGGTCGCGCAGCCGATGTTCAATATGTCGCTGTTCAAGAACCGGGCGTTCGCGCTGGGCAATGTCGCCGGGCTGATGTCGTCGCTGGGCCGCGGCGGTCTGCAGTTCATGTTGATCATCTGGCTGCAGGGCATCTGGCTGCCGCTGCACGGGTTCTCCTTCGAGCAGACGCCGCTGTGGGCGGGCATCTACCTGCTGCCGTTGACCGTCGGATTCCTTGTGGCCGGACCGGTTTCGGGCAAACTGTCGGACAAGTACGGGGCGCGGCTGTTCGCCACCGTCGGCATGTTGATCACCGCGTTGACGTTCGTGCTGCTGGTGGTGCTGCCGGTCGACTTCGACTACTGGGTGTTCGCGCTGGTCATCGCCCTCAACGGCCTCGGGTCGGGCATGTTCGCGTCGCCGAACACCGCCGAGGTGATGTCGTCGGTGCCCGCCGCGCAGCGCGGTGTCGCCTCCGGTATGCGCGGCACGCTGTTCAACGGCGGTATGGCGCTGTCGATCGGCCTGTTCTTCTCGCTGATGATCATCGGCCTGGCCAATACGCTGCCGGACGCCATGAATTCCGGCCTGCAGCAGCAGGGTGTGCCCGCGCCGGCCGCCGAGGCGATCTCGGATATGCCTCCGGTGGGCAGCCTGTTCGCGGCCTTCCTGGGCTACAACCCGATCAAGGAATTGCTCGGCCCCACCGGCACTCTCGACCATCCCGGCGTGCACGGCGATGTGCTCACCGGTCAGGAGTTCTTCCCGCACTTGATCTCCGGCCCGTTCCACTCGGGTCTGGTCGTGGTCTTCCTGGGAGCCGCGATTATGATGCTGATCGGCGCGGCGGCCTCCTGGTTCGCCGGTAGCCCGACTGTCACGGACGAGGCGGCCGAATTGCGTGCGGCCGCCCGCGAGGGAATCTGACGGAGGAGATCACGCTGTCCGAGCCCACGAGCGTCGCCGACCCCGACCAGCTCACCGAGGCCGCCGACCTTTACCACAGCATCGGCCGCCTGCTGCGCTTGTTGCGCCACTCCGGCGACCTCGGGGCGCTGAGCCCCGGCGCGGCGTCCGCCCTCGCGACGGTCGCCCGCTCGGGACCCCTCCGGCTGGGCGACCTGGCCTCGATCGAACGGGTGAGCGCGCCGACCATGTCCCGCATCGTGACGGGCCTGGAAAAGGGCGGCTACCTCACCCGCGACGCCGACCCCGAGGACGGCCGGGCCCAGCTGCTGACGGCCACCGAGGCCGCCCACAATCTGGTCACCGGCCTCACCTCGGCCCGCATCCAGCGGTTCGCGGCCGCCCTGGAAACCCTCACCCCCGCCCAGCGCGAATCCGTCAGCTCCGGTCTCGACACCCTCATCCAGGCGCTGGACCAGTAGCGGGGACCCCAGCCCCGCAGGGGCGGGGTCAGGCGGTCAGGACGGAGCGGATGCGGTTGTTGGGGTCGACGAGGCTGCGGAGTTTCGCCAGGCGGGGGTAATTCGAGCCGTAGTAGCGAGACAGTGGATCGCCCGGCTCGAGGTAGTTGACGTACGCGCCGACGGAATCGGGGGCCAGGGTGGCGTGCGCGTCGGCGATCCAGGCCAGCGCCGATTCGTGCGGGATGGGTTCGTACGCACCCCATTCCACGAGGGCGGCGTGGTTGCGCCAAGGGAACGCGGTGGCGTCGGGCGCCACGTCGCGGATCGCGCCGTCGAGAGCATTGATCTGGACCCAGCCGGTGCCGCCGACACTGGAGTAGCGCGCCACCGCCTCGAGGATGCGACCGATCGTGTCGGAGGTGAGGTCCGCGACGATGTCGGAGCCGTTGGTGAAGGCGGCGCGCGGCTGATCGGCGGTGCCGCCCGCGAGGTAGAGCATCGCGTCCAGGTGGGACAGGGTGCGCGGTTCGACGATGCCGGGAGCGACGCCGATGGCGTCGACGAGTTCGGCGACGACGGTATCGGAGGTCCCCGCGGGACAGACCAGCTGCATCCAGCAGTGCATACCGCCCTCGCCGTCGGCATCGATACTGACATCGGCCCACTGCTCGCGCGGGGCCGAGCGCAGCCACTGCTGCCAGCCCGCGATGACGGTCGCCGTCTCCTCGCCCTGGAAGGTCAGGCGCACGACGTCTTTCGGTGTCGCCGGGATGGTCTCGAAGGTGAACGAGGTGACGACGCCGAAATGCGGGCCGCCACCGCGCAGGGCCCAGAACAGATCCGGGCGGGTGGTGGCGGAGACCTCGGTGATGGTGCCGTCGGGCAGGACCATGGTGGCGGCGGTGAGCCGGTCGCTGGTGAGGCCGTGGGCCCGGGCTTCGTTGCCGAGTCCGCCGCCGAGGGCGAGACCCGCCACGCCGACGCCGGGGCACATGCCCGAGGGCAGGCTCAGCCCGCTGCGATCCAATTCGCGGTAGATGTCGTAGAGGGTGTGGCCGGGCGCGATGACCGCCTTGCCGCCCTCGGCGCGGATGCCCTGCATGCGCCGCACGTCGATGATGAGTGTGCCGCTCGCCGTGGACAATCCCGCATAGGAGTGGCCGCCGGCGCGCGCCGCCACCTGGAGATCGTTGTCGGCCGCGAACTCGAAGCTCGCGGCGACATCCTTGACGTCCGCGACCTGCACGATCGCCTCGGGCATCTCGGTGTCGAAGCGCGTGTTGAAGACCTGCTTGACCCCCGGATATCCGTAATCTCCCGGCAGGACGACCCGGCCGCGCAGCTTCCCCTTCAGCTCACGCCATTTCGGTTCGGCGCTCCCGCTGCCGGACCCGGAGGCGCTGCCCAGGTCGCCGGCGTTCGCGCCGGAGGACCCGGTATCGGGCGTCGCGTCCGACTTCGGCAGCCGCGTGGCCCCGGCGAAACCCACTCCGGCGACCGCGATTCCGAGCGCTCCGCGCAGAAACACGCTGCGCGAGAAATGGGGTCTCACATCAGGCTCCCGGGTCTGTTCGAGATCCGCTGCGCCGTCGAGTTATTCGCTTTCGACATCAAAGTTCGCGACCCACCTGATTCCATCGGACGACACGGCACCAATTGATCATGGTTCACCCACCGTTCATTCGTCGAAACGGGTGCTGGTGTGTCCATCGCAGGCCGCCTACCGCGACCCCATATCGGCCGCCGCATCAGGCGGAATCAGCCACCGCGCGAACGTCTCCTCCGGGCTGACGGTGATCACATCCGCCCGTCGCACCAACTCCCCCGGCACCTCCCCACCCTCGAAATGCTCCAGACTCGGCACGATCACCGCATCCACCCCCAAATTCGCGACCAGCACCCGCAACCGGTACACCGGCCGATCAGTATGCGGCCCGAACACCGCGATCCTCCGAAGGTCATACCCCAACCGCTCCGCCAACGCCCGAATTCGCCGCTCATCCCACCGCCTTCGTGAACCGGACACGTCGTCGCGGAGATATCCCAGAGCCCCGGGGTTCATTGCTCGCCCTCTCGATCGTCGAGGTTGCTTCCAGCGGATTCCGAATCAGGATCGGGCACCGGAAATCCGGCGGCAATGGCACTTTCCCGAGTACGAGGGCGGAAGTGCCACGGAGCGATCAGTATTCGAGGCGGATGAGGTCGGCGAGGTCGCGCATATCCGGGGTGAGGGTTCGGCGTCTGCCGATCAGCCTGGCCAGGAGATCCTTGGCCAGGCGCTGTTCGATCAGCCACGGGCGGGCCTCGCCGGAGAGCCGAAGCAGGATGTCGAGGGCCGGATCCGGCCGGGCGAGGTCCAGGTGGGCTTGGGCGACATCGAGGAGGTGCCGATTGCGATTATCCGACGTCGGCCGCAAGCCGGGCGGCACGTCGTGGGCCAACCGCAGCGCCAGGTCGGGACGGTCGTCGATGACCGCGTTCTCGACGCGCTTCATGGCCACGGTCGCGGGGCCGAAGACCGTCCAATAGTCCTGGTAGCCGCGCGGTTCGCGTTTGACGGCCACCGCGGCGGCCTGTGCGAACCGCATCATGTCGTCGGCGTCGTCGGGCCGGTTGTCGCGGATCGCCGCGGCCGACCCCCGCAACAGCAGCCAGCCCCATGTGGAGAGTTCGCGTTCGGTCGCGGTCGAGATCCGTGGCTCGATCCGGTCGGCCCAGTCGACAGCCAGTTCATCGACCTGCTGAAACCGCCTCTCCACCAGGAGCAGCCAGCACAACGTGACGACAACCGAAGCGCCATCCAGAGGATCATCGCTCAACTCCGCGGCCGCCAGTGCGCGATCGAGAACTTTGCGGGCCGTTCCCAATTGGCGCGTTTGCACCATGACCGAACCGGTCAGTTGCAGAACTCGCGCCCGCAGTAGGGGCGAGACACTCTCGGCCGCATCCACCAGATCGGGCAGATCGCGCGCCAGCAGCTCATACCGGTTGTGGTGGTAGAGCCGTACGGCCGCCGCAAGCGAATCGGCCACAGCGTGTTCCGTGTGCGGCTCGCCCGCGACGTCCGGTCGCGGCGCATCGATCGCCCGCCTGGTGTCGGCCCACAACTCGCCATCCCTGCTCTCCGGCGCGGGCGGCGCGGCACCGATGAGCGCGGTCAGTGGGCACCCCAGCGCCACCGCCAACCGCCGGAGCGTCTCGATCCGGGTGTCGTCGCACTCCCCCTGCTCGATCTTCCGGATCAGCGACACCGAGACAGCCGAATTCGCGGCGAGCTCCCTTTGCGTGAGCCCCCGCCGCTTCCGAACCGATCGCAGCCGCTGACCAAGGTCGCCGCTCATCGCTCCAGACTAGGTCGGCCACACCGGCATGCGCAGCCGGTAGCGGAACGTCCTGAGCGCCAAGCGGTCCCGTGGAAGCCGGATTTGTCGGACCCCCGTGCTGAAGTATCGTGTGGCAGCCCGGCCAGTCGGTCTCACCTGAGACCGTCGACCGGGCTCTTTCGTGAAAAGGAAGCAATGCGCATGAAGAAGCTCGCAACGACCGCCCTGGTCACCCTCGGCCTGATCGCCGCGATGGGCACCGCCCACGCCGGCAAGGACACCGAGTGGCAGGTGGACGGCAACTACCCCACCGAGGCCGCCTGCGACGCCGACGGCGAGACCGGCACCTTCACCCGCCCCGACGGCACCCAGCTCGTCCCCGGCGACGACATCTACGAATGCACCCTCGGCGCCGACGGCCTCTGGTACCTCTCCATCTGGACCGACTGACCACTTCCGGCGACAGCCCGAGCACCCGGCCCGGGCTGGACCCACCCGCCGAGCAATCCCCGCCGAAAGCCCTTGACCCCGTGGGTGGCCCGCCAGATCGGGACCCGGCGGGTAGGCGCCTTGATCCCAGGTCAGCGGAGTGTGGACTGAACCTGCGCCAGCAACTCGCATTGCCGCCGCCAGTCGCCTCCGGCGATACCGATGACCAGGTGGCGGGCGCCGGCGTCCCGGTAGGCGGCAATTTGTTCGGCGGCTCGCTCGGGGGAACCGGTGATCGGAATCGGCAAACTTGCCTCGATCGATGTGCCGTAGGTATGGCTGATCCGAGCGGCGATCTCGGCGCGGGTGGGCAGGTCCGTGCCGGTGCCGAGCACTCCGGTCGCGCCGATGGTGACCGTGGGCACCGGTCGCTGGTGCTGGGCGGCGAGTTCGATGATTTCGGCGAGTCCCGCCACCACCCGCGCCGGCGGGATCAGCGACGGAAACCAGCCATCACCCAGCTCCGCGGCGCGTCGGCGGGCGGGAGCCGAATGGTTTCCGACCAAGACCGGCGGAACCGGGACCGGTGGAGCCAGTTCGATATCGGTGGGGTCGGGCAGATCGGGGAGAGCGACCGGCTTGCCCGCCAGCAGCGCGGGCAACACACGCAGCGCGGTGTCGGTGCGAAGACCGCGCTGTCCGTACGGGATCCCCGCCGCCGCCCACTGCGCCGGACCGCCACCGGATCCGACGCCGAGGAGCAGGCGACCACCACTGACGTGCTGCAAGGTCGCTATCTGCTTGGCCGCCCAGGCGAGCGGGCGAAGGGCTGGAACGTAGACACTGGTGCCGATGCGGATCCGCTCGGTCGCGGCGGCCGCGACAGCGAGCGCGATCGCGCAATCCAGAACCGGGACACCGGTGGACAGATGATCCCCGTGCCAGACGCCGGACAGACCGACCTGCTCGGCGTGGACGGCCGCGGTGGCTATATCGAGGTTCTGGGCCCGCTGTGTCGCCACCGAGGGCAGGATGACCCCGATGGTCGAAGGGATTGTCTGCACAGTCCCCAACCTTGCAACCTCGACCCGACTCGAGGTCAATGCGTTCCGGGCGTTTCCACTCTGCACATGCTGAGCTCGTGTGCCCGCGATGGGTGCCGGTCAGCTGCGGAGGTAGCGGACGAGGGAGTCGCGTTCGGTTTCGAGTTCGGAGATTTGGCTTTTGACCACGTCGCCGATGCTGACGATGCCGATCATGTGGCCGTCCTCGAGGACGGGGAGGTGGCGGATTCGGTGTTCGGTCATGGTCGCGTTGAGGGTTTCGACGTTGTCGTCCGGGGAGCAGGTGTGGAGGGCCGCGGTCATGATGGTGGAGACCGGGGCGTCCAGCAGGGGTGCGCCGTCGCGGTAGAGGCGGCGGACGATGTCTCGTTCGGAGACGATGCCGGCCATGGCGGTGCCGTCCGGGGACACGATGGCCGCGCCGACGTTGTTTTCCGCCAGGATTCTGAGCAGTTCGCGCACGGTCGCATCGGGTGCGATCGTGACGACTTCGCCGCCCTTCCGGCGCAGGATTTCCGAGATTCGCATGTGCCCACCGCCCAACCAGCTAGGACTATCGATGGTTACCAGAATGCCGCTGATGATCGGCCGTGAACAGCAACGATTGCGATTCGATGCCTAACCGGACGCGAGGGCATCGAGGGCGGATTCGATGACACGATGGAGGGTCGGGATCTTCTCGGCGAAGACTCGCACCCGCCGGCGCCCCGCATCGGATGTTCACCGGCATTGACCGGGCGGGATCCCGGGTCAGCGTCCGTATGGTGAGTCGAAGGTGAACACCCGGCCGCCGAGCAGCAGTTGGCTGCCGGGCGCGAGGACGGTGGGGCGCCCGGGTGCGGCGCGGATCCAGTCGGGGCGGCCGGGCGGGCGGATGTGGGTGCCGTTGGCGGAGCCGCGATCCATGACCAGGACGTCCCAGTCCACGAGGCGGATCTCGGCGTGGACGCGGGACATGCCGCCGGAGGCGTCGGGGATGCGGATCGCTTGGGCGCCACGCCGTACCTGCGGTGAGCGGGCGGGTTCGCGGCCGATCACGAGATCGCTGTCGAGGACGAAGGAGGTGCCGTCGTCGAGCAGCAGCACACCCAGCGGCGGGCGGATGCCGGGTGCGAGCACACAGGTCAGCTGTTCCATCCGAATGCCGCACACGACGCAGAAGGACACGCGGGGGTCGTTGAGATGTCCGCGAGCGCAGGTGAATCCGTGCACCACGACACCTGAGGGAGCGGTCTCGATCCCGGCGGGAATGGCAGTGGGTGCAATAGTGCGTGCACTGCCGGAATCGGGGGATCCCGCGTCCCGGCCTCCGGACACGATCTCAGGGCCGGGTGTATTCGCCTTCTCCCCCAACCACATCACCGCGCCCGAACCCGGCACCCGCCCGTCGCGCAGCGACCACACACTCTCCTGGGGCAGGCTCGCCCGTGGCTCGCCGTCGTCGACGAAGACCGCCGCCGCCCGCCCCGGCGCGGGACTCACCACCCGGTCGACGCTGAACCCGGCATCGCGGCCGTGCAGCACCTCCCGATCGTCGGTCCCCTCGAGCACCGCCGTGACCCGTCCGTGCAGAAAGACTGCCAGCCCGCGCTTTCCCGGTGTGAGCACCCCGAATTCGACCCGCTCCTCATCCTCGCGGCCCATCAGCCAGGTACTCGCCAGCCGTGCGAAAGTGCGCCCGGTGCGGCGAGTCTCGCGCGACGCCGCCTCCCCGACCAGCTCGAGCACCTTGTCCAGTACGGCGATGGCCTCGGACGCCGCGGTGATCACACTCGAATCCCGATGCGCGACAACCACGACCACCCCGTCGACGCAGGCCACCAGGTGGCGGCCCGGCACCACCTCGACCCGCGCGGTCATAGCACCCGGCCCCCGGAATATCGCCGGCGCGGCAGCACCACCCGGATCGGGCCGTTGACGAATCCCCAATACGCCAGCCACGTCACCGTGAAATCGACACCGAACGCCGGCGCCGACGGCCGCAGTTCACGCGGCACGACCGCTGTCGTGTAGCGCACCAGCAGCCACAGCAGCAGCCCCTCGTTCACGATGGTCACCAGACCGAACAACGTCGGCCAGTCCTTGTCCCATCGGAATTGCTGCAGACCGTGATAGACGAGCTCCCATCCGATTCCGAGCAGGACGACCGCCGGCAACAGGGTCAGCGTGACCCGATACCCCTGTCCCAGCGACAGTCGACCCATCGGCAGCATCGGCGTGACGAGCAGTGCGATCACCAACCCGATGGCCCCGAGCACGATCACGCGAGTCTGGATGCGTCCGAACAAGGTCGGTGTCATCCCGGAATCTTCCGATCGGTGACCCACAGCCACCACTGCCGCATCGACCGCATCGCGTCGAGCCGGCGGCAGAACCCGTTCGCGGCCAGGTCATCGGCGATCTCCAGGGCCGCGTACTGCAATCCGGCGAACGAATCCACGGGTGCGAAATACCCGCCCAGCGTGGCGCTACCCGAGGCGTACACGCGCCCGGCTCCGCTGCGGGTCCCGAACAGCTCGAAGGTCCGGTCCACATCCAGTCGCCCGAGCGGATTGCGCCGCGCCCCGGTGTGATCCAGCAGATCGGCCAGCAGCCGGTGCTCGCGGATGTCGGCTTCGGGCCCGGTGCAGTCGATGACGTAATCGGCATGCACGTCAACCGGCCCGTCGGACGCGGCGAACCGGCCCGCCCCGTCCTGTTCCGGCGCCACCGTCGTCACCACCCCGGGGCGGGTGCGATCGGGTCGCAGATTGCGCGCCGACCCCACCAGGATCTGATACCAGCCCTGGGCCCGCCCCCGCGCCAGCTGTTCCTCCCAGCGCTTGCGCCGCGGCGTCGTGGTCCCGCCCAGCGTCTTCAGCAACTCCCCGCGTTCCCGCCCTTCGAGCTTCCGCAGCCGCTGTTTGATCTGTCCGCCGAAGCTCGCCTTGGGGAAGTCGAAGGCTTGATACGCCCAACCGTTCCCGCCCGCCCGCCGCCCGAACACGCTCGCCCCTTGCGGTCCCGCCACGTAGGTCCGGAACAGGTGCAGGATCTGGGTATTGAGCCGCAGCCGATCCCGGTCGTCGATCAGCCGTTGCAGCACACGACTGGCAACCATCCCGCTGCCGCGCACCATGACCGTTCCGGGCCGCCGCCGCAACGCCTCGTACACATGCTCGTGCGGCTCGTAGGCGTTCACCACCCGCGTCGGATCCCGATACCGCTCGCGATACTCCCGCAGATCCGGCAGCAGCCGCAGTCCGGGATATCCGATGGCGATGTGAACATGATTGCTGCGAAACGCGATTCGCTTGGTCGCCGAGGCGCCTTCCGGTGGTGTGAGGATCGTGAAGTACCCGCCGCCGTTCCGTTTGCGCACCATGCGAACCTGCCCTTTGCGCAAGGATCGCGCGTATTCGACGCGCTGGAATTCCCGCTCCAGCGCCGCGTAGACCTGCCCGGCCCGAGGCGTGTGGTACTCGGCGAGAACGGGCTCAACCAGCACATTCAACACAGCCGATAGCGACTTTTCAGCTATTGCCTCGCGAACGGCATAGGACGGAAATCCCCAGATATTGTCCGGCATCCCGCTCGAATCGCTGCGCAGGCGTTCCCCGTGCGGAATCTGCGACGCCCGAGCCAGATACTCGTACGACTCCCACGGCACGTCCTGCGGTCCGAGTACCGCCATCGCCGCCCCGGGCACCCCGTAGATCCGCAAGGTGTCGAACAGCGTGAACGATCCCAGCCCGCTGCCGACGCTCACCAGTGGTACATCGAAGACCGGAATCCCGGCTCGGCCCACCAACTCGTCGGTCCACATGTCGGTTTCGATGAGGCGTTGCGTGACGTCTCCCCTCATTCGCGGGATCGTACCGGTCGCGGATTACGAACGACCGGCCATCGACACATTGCGCGACAGGCGATTCCGCGACGCGCACGCCGACTTCTCGCGAAGCTGCCCCGCACCGCCCCATCTGCGACGTAGCATGCGGAACGTGGCCGATGCCAAACGTCCCGCCGCCGTGCGGGTCCTCGTTTACAGCAGTGATGCCGATACCCGGAGCCAGATCATGCTGGCGCTGGGCAGACGGCCGCACCCCGATATGCCGCCCATCGACTATGTCGAGGTGGCCACGGGCCCGGTGGTCCTCGAGCGGATGGATGCCGGCGAACTGGATCTGCTGATCCTCGACGGCGAGTCGGCCCCGGAGGGCGGTCTCGGCCTGGCCAAGCAGCTCAAGGACGAAATCGCCGACTGCCCACCGATTGTCGTGCTCACCGGCCGGCCCGACGATGCCTGGCTGGCGAAGTGGTCGCGCGCGGAAGCGGCGGTGCCGCACCCCATCGACCCCATCCGGTTGACCGACGCTGTCCTGGGTGTGCTCGGTAATAGCTTCGCGGCCTGATCTTCATCTGCCCTCGTGATCAGGGCAAACCCGTGTCACGTGACAAACGGGATTGCGTTCAATCGGTCATAAAAGACCGTTCCGAATTCGATCAAACGCGATCGCGAATCGTCATGTATCTTCTCGTCCGAGTTGTAATCTGTGCCGTAGCTCACAGGAGCGCGGGGAGATGCATGACTGCCATGCGCCACTGACATCATCCCTCCGCGCCCGCTGCCGTCCGTAGTGCGTCGTCCAGCTCGCAGGAGGGGTAGTGCTGAAGTGAATATCGAGGTACCGACCCTGGTTCTCGGCGCGGTCGCCGCCGCGTTCGGGGTGTTCTCCATCTTCCTGGCGGCCCTGATCGGCCCCAAACGCTACAACCGGGCCAAGCTCGAGGCCTACGAATGCGGTATCGAGCCCACCCCGCACGCGGTCGCGGGCGGTCCGGGAAACGCCGCGGGCCAACGCTTTCCGGTGAAGTACTACCTCACCGCCATGTTGTTCATCATCTTCGACATCGAGATCGTCTTCCTCTACCCGTGGGCCGTGCACTTCGACGCACTCGGAGTGTTCGGTCTGGCCGCCATGGCGTTGTTCATCTTCAACGTCTCGGTCGCCTACGCCTACGAGTGGCGGCGCGGCGGTCTCAGCTGGGATTGATCGGCGCACAGGGGATTTCCATTCACACACCCCGTGCGAGGCGGGGTGTCCCGATCCGGGAGAAGTAGTCCGACATGGGTCTCGAGGAGAAACTGCCCAGCGGGTTCCTGCTGAGCACGGTGGAAGATTTGGCCGGCTATCTGCGCAAGAGTTCGCTCTGGCCGGCGACGTTCGGCTTGGCGTGCTGCGCGATCGAGATGATGGCCACCGGCGGCGGGCGATTCGATATCGCCCGCTTCGGCATGGAGGCGTTCCGCGCCTCCCCGCGCCAGGCCGATCTGATGATCGTGGCGGGCCGGGTGAGCCAGAAGATGGCCCCGGTGCTGCGCCAGGTCTATGACCAGATGACCGAACCGAAATGGGTGCTGGCCATGGGTGTCTGCGCATCCTCGGGCGGCATGTTCAACAACTACGCCATCGTGCAGGGCGTCGACCACGTCGTCCCGGTCGACATCTACCTGCCCGGCTGCCCGCCGCGACCGGAGATGTTGTTGAACGCGATCCTGAAGCTGCACGAGAAGATTCAGGAGATGCCGCTCGGCGTCAATCGCGAAGAGGCCGTGCGCGCGGCCGAAGCCGCCGCGCTCGCCAGCACCCCGACCATTCAGCTGAAGGGGCTGCTGCGATGAGCTTCGATGCACCTGTCGGCACGGAGAGCCCCCCGGAGGCGGCCGTGGAACCCACTGAGAAGACGCCGGACACAACGGAATCCGCCGCCGCCGAATCCCCGGCCGCCCAGCCCGTGCCGCCCGCCGACGATGTGATCGGCAAGCGGCAGGGCATGTTCGGCGTCTCGGGCACCGGCGACACCTCCGGCTACGGCCGCCTGGTGCGGACCGTCTCCATGCCCGGCGGCACTCCCGCCCCCTACGGTCCGGTGTTCGACGAGGTCATCGCGCACCTGCGCCTGGCGCTGGCGAAGACCTTCGACGAGGCCGTCGAGAAGATCGTCGTGTTCCGCGACGAACTCACCCTGCACATCCGCCGCGATCACCTGGTGCTGGTCGCGAAGACGTTGCGCGACAACGAGGCGCTGCGTTTCGAACTGTGCCTGGGCGCGAGCGGCGCGCACTACCCGGAGGACACCGAGCGCGAGCTCCACGTGCTCTACCACCTGAACTCGATCACCCACAACCGCCGCCTGCGGCTGGAAGTCTCGGTGCCGGACAGTGATCCGCACCTGCCGTCCCTGTATTCGGTCTACCCGACGGTGGACTGGCACGAGCGGGAGACCTACGACTTCTTCGGCGTCCTCTTCGACGGTCACCCGTCGCTGACCCGCATCGCCATGCCCGACGACTGGCGTGGCCACCCGCAGCGCAAGGACTATCCGCTCGGCGGAATCCCGGTCGAATACAAGGGCGCGCGCATCCCGCCGCCCGACGAGCGGAGGACTTACTCCTAATGAACGACATCGACACCAAGTCCCGTCGTGACACCCAGGATCGGCCCGAACGCTCGGTCACCGTGGTGGGAAACGATTGGGACGAGATCTCCGCGAGCCTGGACGGCATCGCCGAGGAACGCATCGTCGTGAACATGGGCCCGCAGCACCCTTCCACGCACGGGGTGCTGCGGCTCATTCTCGAAATCGAGGGTGAGACCGTCACCGAGGCCCGCTGCGGCATCGGCTATCTGCACACCGGCATCGAGAAGAACCTCGAGTACCGCAGCTGGGTGCAGGGCACCACCTTCGTCACCCGCATGGACTACCTGTCGCCGTTCTTCAACGAGACGGCGTACTGCCTGGCGGTGGAGAAGCTGCTCGACATCACCGATCAGATCCCCGAGCGCGTCAATGTCATCCGCGTGCTGCTCATGGAACTGAACCGCATCTCCTCGCACCTGGTGGCGCTGGCCACCGGCGGCATGGAACTGGGCGCGCTGACCCCGATGCTGTTCGGCTTCCGCGAACGCGAACTCATCCTCGACGTGTTCGAGACCATCACCGGTCTGCGCATGAACCACGCCTACATCCGCCCGGGCGGCCTGGCCCAGGACCTCCCCGACGACGGTGTGCAGAAGGTGCGCGAACTGCTGGACCTGCTGCCGACCCGTCTGCGGGACATGGAGCTGCTGCTCAACGAGAACCCCATCTGGAAGGCCCGCACCCGCAATGTCGGCTACCTGGACCTGACCGGCTGCATGGCGCTGGGCATCACCGGCCCGGTGCTGCGGGCCACGGGTCTGCCGCACGACCTGCGCAAGTCCCAGCCCTATTGCGGCTACGAGAACTACGAGTTCGAGGTGCAGACCGACACCGGCTGCGACTGCTACGGCCGCTACCTGATTCGCGTCAACGAGATGAAGGAATCGCTCAAGATCGTCGAGCAGTGCCTCGACAAACTGCGGCCGGGCCCGGTCATGGTGGAGGACAAGAAGATCGCCTGGCCCGCCGATCTGCAGCTCGGGCCGGACGGTCTGGGCAACTCCCCCAAGCACATCGGCAAGATCATGGGCTCCTCCATGGAAGCGCTCATCCACCACTTCAAGCTGGTGACCGAGGGCCTGCGCGTCCCGCCCGGCCAGGTGTACACGGCGGTGGAGTCCCCGCGCGGTGAGCTGGGCGTGCACATGGTCAGCGACGGCGGCACCCGCCCCTACCGGGTCCACTACCGCGACCCCTCGTTCACGAATCTGCAAGCGGTGGCGGCGATGTGCGAGGGCGGCCTGGTCGCCGACGTGATCGCCTCCGTCGCCTCCATCGACCCGGTCATGGGAGGTGTGGACCGATGACAGAGATCCTGCTGAACCTGACCGCGCGGCCGATCCCGTTCCCGCCGGAGGTGCACGACCGGCTGCAGGTGGAAGCGCGCGAGATCATCGCCCGTTATCCGCACCCGCGGTCGGCGCTGCTCCCCTTGCTGCACTTGATGCAATCGGTGGAGGGCTATGTGTCCGGCACCGGCATCGAATTCTGCGCCGAGCAGCTGGGGTTGACCGATGCCGAGGTCACCGCGGTGGCCACCTTCTACTCCATGTATCGGCGCACGCCGACCGGCGACTATCACGTCGGTGTCTGCACGAACACGCTGTGCGCGGTCATGGGCGGCGACGAGATCCTCGCGGACCTGAAGCGGTACTTGGGAATCGGGAACGGCGAGACGACCCCGGACGGCATGGTCACCCTCGAGCACATCGAGTGCAACGCCGCCTGCGACTACGCGCCGGTGATCATGGTCAACTGGGAGTTCTTCGACAACCAGACCCCGGAATCGGCCAAGGCCCTGGTGGATTCGCTGCGCCGCGACCAGCCGCCGACCGCCCCGCGCAGCGGCATCCCGCCGTGCAAATTCCGTGATACCGCCCGCATCCTCGCGGGCTACCCGGATCAGCGCCCGGGCGCGACGGACGGCGTGGCGGGGCCGGCCTCGCTGGCCGGTCTGCGTGCCGCGGAACAGGACCCGACCGACGGAGGCCTGCGGTGACGACTGCTCTGACGCCCGTCTTCACCAAGCACTGGGGCGATCCGGACAGCTGGACCTTGGCGTCCTACCGCCGCCAGGGCGGCTACCGGGCGCTGCCCCAGGCCCTGCGCATGCAGCCGGACGAGGTCATCGCCACCATCAAGGACTCCGGCCTGCGCGGCCGCGGCGGCGCCGGCTTCCCGACCGGCATGAAATGGGGTTTCATCCCGCAGGGTCCCGGACCCGGCGGCGTCGCCAAGCCGCACTACCTGGTGGTCAATGCCGACGAGTCGGAACCCGGCACCTGCAAGGACATTCCGCTCATGCTGGCCACCCCGCACACCCTGATCGAGGGCGTGATCATCGCGGCCTACGCCATCCGCGCCTCGCACGCCTTCATCTATGTGCGCGGCGAGGTGGTGCCGGTGCTGCGACGGTTGCAGGCCGCGGTCCGGCAGGCGTACGAGGCGGGCTATGTCGGCCGCAATATCCAGGGCTCGGGTTTCGACCTCGAGATCGTGGTGCACGCCGGCGCGGGCGCCTACATCTGCGGTGAGGAGACCGCGCTGCTGGATTCGCTCGAGGGCCGCCGCGGCCAGCCGCGACTGCGTCCCCCGTTCCCGGCGGTGGCGGGCCTCTACGCCTGCCCGACCGTGGTCAACAATGTGGAATCCATCGCGTCCGTGCCGCTCATCCTCGCCAATGGCGTGGAGTGGTTCCGATCGTTCGGCACCGAGAAGTCGGCGGGGTTCACCCTCTACTCGCTCTCCGGTCACGTGACGCGACCGGGCCAGTACGAGGCGGCCCTCGGAATCACGTTGCGCGACTTGCTGACCTACGCCGGAGGCATCCGCGACGGGCACACCCTGAAGTTCTGGACCCCGGGCGGTTCGTCGACCCCGCTGTTCACCGCCGAGCACATCGACGTCCCCCTCGACTACGAGGGCGTGACGGCCGCGGGCTCCATGCTCGGCACCAAGGCGCTGCAGATCTTCGACGACACCACCTGCGTGGTGCGGGCGGTGCTGCGCTGGACCGAGTTCTACGCCCACGAATCCTGCGGCAAGTGCACCCCCTGCCGCGAGGGCACCTACTGGCTGGTGCAGCTGCTGCAACGCTTGGAGAACGGACAGGGCCACCAGACCGACCTGAACAAACTGGCCGACATCGCCGACAACATCAACGGCAAGTCCTTCTGCGCCCTCGGCGACGGCGCGGCCAGCCCGATCTTCTCCTCCCTGAAGTACTTCCGCGACGAGTACGCCGAGCACATCCGCCTCGGCGCCTGCCCGTTCGACCCGGCCCGCACCACGGCCTGGGCCACCCAAGGAGCACGATGACCTCGACAGTGAGCTCCACAACCGGTGGCGGGGTGACCCCCACCGACATGGTGACCGTGACCATCGACGGCACACCGGTTTCGGTACCCGCCGGAACCCTGGTGATCCGGGCCGCCGAACTCATCGGCGTCCAGATCCCACGCTTCTGCGATCATCCGCTGCTCGACCCGGTCGGCGCGTGCCGGCAGTGCCTGGTGGAGGTCGAGGGGCAGCGCAAGCCCGTCGCCTCCTGCACCCAGACCGTGGCCGAGGGCATGGTGATCAGCACCCAGGTCTCCTCCCCCGTCGCCGCCAAGGCCCAGGAGGGCGTGATGGAGCTGCTGCTCATCAATCACCCCCTCGACTGCCCGGTATGCGACAAGGGCGGCGAGTGCCCGCTGCAGAACCAGGCCATGTCGGCCGGGCGCGCCGAATCCCGGTTCGACGGCGAGAAGCGCACCTACCCCAAGCCGATTCCGCTGTCCTCGGCGATCCTGCTGGACCGGGAGCGCTGCGTACTGTGCGCGCGCTGCACCCGGTTCTCGCAGCAGGTGGCCGGCGATCCGTTCATCGAACTGATGGAACGCGGTGCGCTGCAACAGGTCGGCACGGCCGCCGGGGAACCGCTGGACTCCTACTTCTCCGGCAACACCGTGCAGATCTGCCCGGTCGGCGCGCTCACCGGCAGCACCTACCGCTTCCGGGCGCGGCCCTTCGACCTGGTGTCCAGCCCCGCGGTGTGCGAGCACTGCGCGAGCGGGTGCGCCCAGCGCACCGACCACCGGCGCGGCAAGGTGATGCGCCGCCTGGCCGGTGACGACCCGCAGGTCAACGAGGAATGGAACTGCGACAAGGGCCGTTTCGCCTTCACCTACCTCACCGAGTCCGACCGGCTCACCACGCCGCTGGTGCGCAGCTGGGACGGCAGCCTGCAGCCCGCGTCGTGGTCGGAGGCCATCGGTGCGGCCGCCCGCGGGCTGGCCGCGGCGCGCGGAAACGCGGGCGTCCTGGTCGGCGGCCGGGTGACCCTGGAGGACGCCTACGCGTACTCCAAGTTCGCGCGAGTCGCGTTGAACACCAATGACATCGACTTCCGGGCTCGCGAGCACTCCGCCGAGGAGGCCGACTTCCTGGCCGCCAGGGTGGCCGGGCAGGGCATCACCGTCGACTACGCCGCCCTCGAACGCGCGCCGTTCGTGCTGCTGGTGGGGTTCGAGGCGGAAGAGGAGTCGCCGATCGTGTACCTGCGGCTGCGCAAAGCCGCACGCCGCAACGGCACGCCGATCTACTCGCTGGCGCCGTATGTGACCCGCGGCCTGCAAAAACTCTCCGGCACCCTGCTGCTGGCGGCGCCCGGCGCCGAACCGCATGTGCTGGAAGCGATCCGGACCGGCGAAACCGATGAGCTGACCGCCGGATACACCCGCCTGCGCGAGGTCGCGGACCTGCTGCGCGAGCCCGGCGCCCTCATCCTCGCCGGTGAACGCCTCGGCGGCATTCCGGGCGGGCTGTCCGCGGTGGCGCGGCTGGCCGACGACACCGGCGCGACGCTGGCCTGGATCCCCCGC